>NZ_JBLWMW010000036.1:0-42836 GCF_048515945.1 Pseudoalteromonas 'SMAR' | reverse complement strand
GTCGATGCAAAGCCTAGAAAAACCTCTGGCGGTAAAGAAGATGAAGATAAACCCGACACCCTACTACCAGGCGTAAGCACCGACGACCCAAATTCGCGAGGCGATACACCCCGAGCCGCCGTAGATGGCTTAGATGACTTAACCGACAACGCCGATTTATATCTCAACAAATTCGATAGCTTCTTCAAAATGCTGGAGATACTAGAACAAGAGCACGGTGTTAAACAAAGTAAGCCCATCGTTCGTAAGCTACCAGAAGTTGGCCGCAGCAAAAGACACTTTATGGATGACGGGTCTCCAAGGTGCATGACCATTGTGCGTATTGAACATCAAAGCAAAGGCTATTTCTTATTAGAGGTGGATACCTCAGATGGCAAAGCTTCCATTGCCACCAAAGTCATCTCAGCGCGAGCATTAGCGCCAAAAGGTAAGTTACGAGACTTTATACCGGAGATAGAAAGAAGATTGCTCAGCAACCAATTCAGTTGGCCAAAGAAATATTTTGATGCGCTGGTTGGAGAAGGCAATCACAAGAGTGTGTCGCATCAGCCTTCAAAAGACAAAGAGAAGCTGACTGAGGAAAAGATCGAAAGATGGGCTGAGCGATTGGTTGGGGAGCTAGGTTAAAGAGTTTTCCATTACACTAACTCTATTCGTTAAGTATCGAAAGCTTCAAAGCCATTTCTATTAGGGTATCAATGCTAGTAAGGATAGTTATTGTGGCCCAAACTTTATTCTGGAAGAAGTAATAAGAGGCTCGTAATTGTAAGCTGCCGGATTGTCCTAGAAATTAACTTTTTGAACTTATGAGTAGAATGCATAAATATCGCTATGAGCTTAATAATAATATGTGCAATTGAAGGTTGTTAGGTTTTTTTTGGTTTCTAGTCATCACGAATGTCCTTTATATATGGCGGATTGTGGTGTATATTGACTAGTTATGTATTTTTGGTAATTTTTAGTCATTATGGTTGGTGAAATAGATATTGTTGCTTTGTCGAAATTAGCTCTTTCTGGGAAAGAGGCTGATATTAGGCTTTATTTGGCAAAAGCTGTTAAGAAATTAAGAGCAACAGACCTTGAAACAAGTAAAAAAATAGAAGAGTTATTAAAGGATAACCCAACTCGATCTAGAGATGTATTACGTAAATCTATGCCAGAAAGTGACGCTGACAGAGTTTTAGAACCGTCAATGGATAGTGCAATACCTTTATTGAAATCTCAAAAAATGTATGAATCTCAAGTTGATGAGCCAATATTTGAACAGTCAATTGAGGATTCGCTTAAACAGGTTCTTAATGAGAGGCGTAATTCTGAGAAGTTATCTCGATTTGGGCTAAGACCCTGTAGCTCATTGATATTTCAGGGTCCTCCAGGTGTAGGGAAAACTCTAACAGCAAGCTGGTTAGCTTCAAAGTTGAAACTTCCATTCTATACGTTGGACCTTACGGCCGTTATGAGCAGTTATTTGGGTAAGACCGGTAGCAATCTCAGATCAGTGATCGATTTTGCGAAATCACACCCTTGTGTTTTGTTACTCGATGAAATTGACGCCATAGCGAAAAAGAGAAGCGATGAAGCGGATGTAGGCGAATTGAAGAGACTGGTAACGGTAATGCTTCAAGAACTTGAAGATTGGCCTAGTGCGGGTTTGTTAGTAGCGGCAACAAACCACCCTGAGCTTGTGGATCCTGCGTTGTGGAGGAGGTTTGATTTTGTAATTAATTTTAACAATCCTTCTGAAGCGCAAACGGAATCAGCAATTAGAAGTTTCTTGGGTAAAGATCTGAAATACTTTCAAAAGTGGCTGCCTTTGTGTGTTCAAGCTTTAAAAGGTACTTCTTATAGCAATATCAAAAAGACGATTGAGAAATTAAGAAAAACTAGGGTATTGACCCCAGAGTTTTTTGAGAAGTCGTTAATGCAGGCCCTCTTTTGCAATTTGGAAGACATGACAAGGCCTGAGCGTATTGAACTAGCTGTAAAACTGGTGTCAGATTTTAATGTGTCTCAAGTTAAGTCGTCTGAGCTTACAGGGGTAAGTAGGGACACGATTAGAAAGAAATTAAAGGAAAAATTAATTTAAGAGGTTAAGTTTATGGCTAACAATAAAAACTATTTGATAGGGAAAGCTGAGGTTTTGACTGAGTTAACGCCTCCTCCAAAAATGAAGCCAGACTCTAGTGGATTATACTCGATAGATGAGGTAATTAAGCGACTTGCTCCTCAAATTAAGCAGGCCGTTAGCCATGTAAACAACCTTTCAGATGAAGCTTGTCCCCGTGATTATGCTGTAACCAAGGTTACATTACATCCTTCATATATTTCTAAAGGACATTTTCCTAAAAAACTGCTTAGGGAAATGGGGGGTCGATCAATAGGAAGTAAAGCTACAACGGTTAAACCCGATAGATGGACACGTAAGGGAGAGCCTGAAGAATCTCCAACTACCAGCATTTTTGTTGCAGGGAAAAGAGCACAATTAGAGGATTTTGCGAGCGAAGTAGAGCATTACAAGCATAGCACTCTGGGAGCTGACGATCTGTCCAGAATTTGGAGTTTTGAAATTGTAGAACCAAGTGAAAAAATTAAACCTGGAACAGGTACTGAGCTTGAAGGTCATTTTGAAGTTGGTTTACAGCTGATACCTGGAACTTCATCTGATTTTATAAAGACTTCATTCTTACAATACGCGAGTAAACTAGGGTTCATCGTAGCAAGAGATTTAGCTGTAACAGTTTCAAATATATGGTTTTTGCCTATTTCAGGCGAAAGAGAAAATTTAGTACATCTTGCAAAGCATTCTTTTGTTAGAGTCCTAAGACCAATTCCAAGGTTAAGAACTTATGTTCCATCGGTGAGATCATCAGGGATCACAGCCACAGCAGAGCTCCCTGCCGACCCTCCTGTAGCGAATGATGTTCGAGTAGCAATATTAGATGGGGGGTTACCTGAGAATTCAATACTTAATCCATGGGTACACAGATACATAAAATCGGATCCAAATTCAAATGACTATGTAACTGGGGTTGAGCATGGGCAAAGTGTTACGTCGGCTTTCTTATTTGGGCCTTTAACTCCTGGGATGCAGGCTGCAACACCATTCTCGTTTGTTGATCACCACCGAGTGATAGACTCTTCAATTGAAAGTGATGATCCATATGAACTTTACAGGGTATTAGGGCATATCGAAGATATTTTGCTTTCGAGGCAGTATGAATTTATTAATCTTAGTTTAGGTCCCAGCCTGCCTATTGATGATGATGAAATCCATTCGTGGACATCTTTGATTGATGAATACTTAGCAGATGGAGAGACTTTCATGGCGGTTGCTGTCGGCAATAACGGCGATGCTAGTAGTGAGTTTCAGCTTAATAGAGTTCAGGTCCCTTCCGATAGCGTTAATGCTATTGCAGTAGGTTCAGCTTGTTCAACAAGAGATACTTGGGGAAGAGCTTCATATAGCGCCGTTGGTCCTGGTAGAGCTCCTGGGAGGGTTAAACCGGATATCCTTGCATTTGGAGGTTCACATAATGAGTATTTCCATGTGTTCGATAATTCAGGTAATACTGATGTTATTCCTGTTCAAGGTACGAGTTTTGCCTCGCCTTATCTTTTGAGAAAGGCCTCTGGAATAAGAGCTTTGATGGGTCACAGTGTTTCTGCGATGGCGATTAAAGCTTTATTAATAAATGCAGCGCAAGCTAAGAACTATGCGGAAACTGAGGTAGGTTGGGGGAAAGTACCAGATAATATTGAGTCCTTAGTTGAGTCGCCTGAGGGGGTTGCGAGAATTCTATACCAAGGAGAGTTGTTACCAGGTAAATACTTGAAAGTACCTTTACCAATGCCAGATACAGGTATTATCGGTAAGGTAAATATTAGAGCGACTTGTTGCTTTTCTACTCAAGTTGATCCACAAGACTCTTCAATGTACACAAAGGCTGGTGTGGAGATTAGCTGGTGCCCCAAAGAAGGTAAGTCGAAAGAGTCTTTCTTTAAGCAACAAAAAAGGGCTACTGAAGCTGAGCTGAGACGTGATGCCGCAAAATGGGAAACTGCATTGCACGCTAACCTAAATAAGACCGGTAGAGGCCTTTATAAACCTTATTTTGAGCTTCATTACATGGCTAGAGATGGCGGCGGTACGATTAGCGGTACGAAGGCTCCAACAATAAAGTACGCCTTCGTAATTACTCTAAATGCTCCGAAACATAAAGATATTTTTAACGACATTCTTAAGGCTTACAATAATGTTTTAACAGAAATAAAGCCTAGGGTAACGATTCCACAACAGATTAGAGTGTAATGATTGGAGTTAATTTTACTCCACTGAAGTATAAAATATAGAGGCCATATGGATAAAAAAGTTGAAGAACAAATTACAAAAGCTTTCGCAAATAAGAAATATGAGTGGAGGACTATTAGAGGGATTGCAACTGAGGCTAAAGCAACTCAGGACGATGTAAGACAATACATTAAAAATCACGGTTCAGATATAGTCAAATCGTCCTCCCGAAATGAAGGAGGGGAGTCATTATATACTTTAAGGAGCCTGTATCGCGAAAATGCAAGTGTAGGCTCTCGTATCTCTTCAATTTTTCGAAATCGAGGTGCTTAAATATGGAGTTTTTAAACTCAATTCAATCTTCAGTTTGGTTTGCTATGAGTGGGGCTCTTGCCATTAAGCTGTTGGAGCTTGCTGAATTACACAAAGTACCAACAGAAGAGCGTCCAGATTTTAAAGACTTGTTGTATTGGCTACCATTTTTCATTTTACCTCTCCTTGGTGGTGGATTAGCTTTTGTATATGTTTCATCAAATACTTTGCTGAGTCCTATTCTTGCTGTAAATGTAGGTTTGTCAGCTCCACTAATGCTTAGGGCTATGGCTCAAGCAATACCTATAGACCCTCCAGTAATTAAAACTCCCCCAGATGCTTAACTCTGCTGTGAAATTAACCTTCTGAGAGAATGAAACTTTATTATTCAGTATTTGGATAGTTGTGAAGGTTTAACCAGCGCCAGTATGAAACTCTATTTTCCCAGCCTTAAATTTCCAAGCCAAAACACAGGCCATTCAGCCCCGCTCAGTATGAAACTATATTGCGGGGCTACATTTTTGTGACTTAGGAATATAGTTTCATCCCAAACAATATAGTTTCACACTGAGTGTTTGGGTTAATTGTTACTTATTCTCTGAACGGGGCAGTTAGTGAGTAATCTGTTCCACTGCTTGATATTTAAACATTGAATGTCAAAACTTTTATTCCACCCTCTTTTTGGCCCAGAGAGCCAATTCGTATTTTTAAGCTTTGCCTTAAGAGCTGATAACTCTGGTGGCTCAAGACAGTTCATGCCAATGAGAACAATATACTTGAGTGGGAGGTTGGGGACACCTTTATCCATACTAAGATAAATTAAACTGTCTCTAAGCTTTGGAAACAGATGAGTTGATATTAACTCTCCACTTTTTAATTCTTTTGAAAACTTATTAAGTTGTTTTTCTCTTTGGGCCTCGGGAATTGCTCCGTTGTCGGGGTCTTTGATTTCTATTAACCAATACTGATTACTCCATTCAACAACAAAGTCGACAGATTTCAGCATGTGAGAAAGCCCGTGCCCATCTCTACCAGACTCATCTAGTTTAATTGCCGATCTAGCTTGTGAGAAGTCGAAGTATAAATCTTGTTCTCGCCAATTTGGGTTTCTGTCCCAATCTCTCATTTAGCATTTCCCAAAGAGTTTATTACTTCTAAATCATATAGACGTAGATATTCGTCCGCTATTTTATTGGGAGTAACACTGTCATACTTTGAAAAGGCGTGAGGCTCGACTCCGTCAGAAGTTTTTTCTAATGCAAAATAGCTAATGTTATTTGCTTGAGCAAAGTCTAATTCT
The DNA here is from genome assembly GCF_048515945.1 of Pseudoalteromonas 'SMAR'. Lineage (NCBI taxonomy): Bacteria > Pseudomonadati > Pseudomonadota > Gammaproteobacteria > Alteromonadales > Pseudoalteromonadaceae > Pseudoalteromonas > Pseudoalteromonas 'SMAR'. The sequence continues at coordinate 36,936 of NZ_JBLWMW010000036.1, read as the reverse complement.
TTAAGAAAGGCGTAATTGTGGGTAGCTAAGAAAATCTGTACGCCTCTTTCTGCCAGCATTACAAGTATCTTGGCTACATACTGCATTAGTGAAGGGTTTAAGTTTGCTTCGGGTTCATCCCAGAAAAGAGTATTGTTACTAAACATTGAACCATTATGGATAAGCTGCCAAATTAGAGCCAACTTTCTATGTCCCTCTGCCACGAGAGACATTTCTAGTTTCGAATTACCAGACTTTAATTGAAACTCATCACCTGAAATACTTACTTTGCCGCCAACAGTCTTTCGTATTAACTCTAATATGGGAGCCTCATCTTTTAAGGGCATTCCTTTTCGTGCTGGCAGGTAAGCTTGTTTAATAATGTCATAGTAAATTTCCTCAAAGGACAACTCATACTTGTCATATAGAGATATGAAGCCCGGTGCGAAAGATAAAACTTCTTTTACTGGGATAAATACAGGATCAGAGGAAGCGTCAAGACTACCCGTCAACTCGAAGCTTTTATGTCGCGTATTATTAAACTCAAGCCTTTTTGAATTACCGGATGTATCACGCAGTATAATTTTTGCATGAGTAGAGCCTTTTTTGCGCCTTACTAATCTGGACACTTGCCCTAAACTTGGACGAAAAACGTTAATTAACTTTTGCTGCAAACCACTAGAGCTGCTTTGTTGCTGCATACAGTACACAAGTTTCATTAAGTGCGTCTTTCCAGTACCATTTTCACCAATAAAAACATTTATTCCTTGAGAAAATGAAAGCTTAGCTTCTTTGAAAGCACCAAAGTTTTCTAAGTAAAGCTCGTCAAACACTTCAACTCCAAATTCAGCGATTACACTGGTTTTAGTCAGATAATTTTTAGTAATCATATAGGATGACTTGGGTAAAACAAGTTGTTAGTGATTTTTAGTTCATCTTTTTTGATAAAGATTGAGTTGCTAACAGCAGTTGCGCTATGCTGAAATTTCAATCAGTTATAGCGGTATATTATGTCTAGGAAGATTGGCCATACTGAGGCGCAATATCTTAAGTGGATTAAAGAGGGACGCGGTACTGGCGAGTATCAGGATTACAAGCCGTGGTTAACGGTTTATGATGCGCCATCCGATGGCCGTGTACATCGAGTCTTTGGTTATAATTTCAAACGAACACAACATTTAATAACTAAATTTGATCTCGGCGTTTCTTTTTAATTGACTTGCCACGTTTTCGGAAAATTAAAAGGTGTTAAAGTTGCCTTTGAAGTAGGAAATATCATCTCGTTCGGTGTAAGTGCTCTCTAACACTTCTCTAAAATTCAGAACATCTTTTAGATTTTCTGTGTTTAAATCATACTTGCCCCACGCATTGGCCTTACCGTCGGCACCTCTGTCGTAAGCCATGCCTTTCATCAAAACATCGGGAACTTGTTTGGCTAATTGCACAAGCTCTATATTTTCATTAAGCTTCTCTACCAAATACGTTTTTTCTTCATCACTGATAGAACCACTTACAACAAGCTGGCCACTTTGCTCAACAGAAAAGCCCCACTCTTGTTGTGCCAGCTGTGGATCTGACTTTTCCAGTTCACTCATAACGTCTTGGTAATGAGATTGCATATCTCTAAATAAACTGGGTAATTCACCAAAATAAAGCGTTTTAGATACTTTCGCAAACCGATCAGGCTCATAAACACTCACAGACGTTACTTCAATCTTGTGAAGATTAGGGTTGCTTGCCAGAGCAGGCTCATCATGCATATTGCTTTGCGCATGTTGCTGTTTGGCTGCAATGTTAATTTCATCGCTAATGGTTTTATTGCTGTCAGTTAATTGCTTTGTGGTATTAAGCAGGGCCTGACTAATGGCTGGGTTACCTATCTTCATAACATATTCCTTATACGTGAAGAGGGTTTATTTATCGGTAGGTTCTTTAAATTACTTTAGTAAAAGTTTTACCGAAGTTACTACAAGAAGTATGTGAAATCACAGACGAATAGTTAGATATTTATAATTATGAATGGCCTCATGGTTTACTTGGCGATATGGCATCAATTGGTTACCTTGAGGTTGCATAAAACTCTACGAAAGAATTGTACTAACTTGGGTGGAGTTACACATTGATGTCTTTTTTCCGACTATTTACTTGTAAATAGTCAGTAAAAAGTCGTTAAGGTAATTGCGCATTTAGCGCCTTTATAAAAGCTTCTGCAGCTGCGGTTTTAGCGCACTGTAAACGAAATGAATAACTGGCAAGCGGTGGACTGAGGGTGAAATCAAGTGGGCTGAGATCGCGCAGATTAAGCTGATGCAAAAACACCCGTTCATCAATAATGATGCCGTCGACACGTTGGCGCAGCAACATTGCAACCACACTTTGAACATCACCCGCTCGAGTAAAGTCTATGCTTGGCAGTATGGATTCTAACTGGGGGTAGCTGAAGCCATTAACTAAACCCAGCAACCCCCCTTTTTCTGCAAATTCGTGCACATTGGTTGCGCTATAACGGCTATTCGCCGAGGTAACCAGAACATCATTCATGGTAACTAGGTGTCGACTCCAAAGATATTGTTCTGGGTTCGTCACTAGCGCCTTAGATTTGGTGCGACAGTCAATTTGAAACTGCGAAAAGGAATCGGTTCGAGCTGCGGGTAATTGAACTATTTCTAGTTGATAACCCAGCTTTTTGGCCAATGTGCGCACCTTATCAACAATAAGCCCTTTGCCAGCGGCTGTGGTATACGGAGGATAGCCGCCGGTTGGGTAACTTAATACAACGCTCTGAGTTGGAGTATGTGTTGTCGTAGTGGTGATCAGTTGGCCTAACATGCTCAGACCTAAAAGCAGTTTCATCAATGTCATTATTACTTTTACGCTTTTGGCATACCTTTAGGTAGTTACAAACGATGCAGGCAGTAAGGATAAATATAGTCGAGGTATGAATATATTGCAGTGTAATAGGAGTTGACACTAAATAATTTTCAGAAAAACTCTGATGGCCTATTCGTATGCTTAGTTGAGAGCCATAAACTAACTTTGCACTGGTGCAAAAGAAGGTCGAGAATAAATGTAAGCCAGTACAATCACCTCAATGCCCGCGACCATCCACACCACCCAAACGGGTGCGCTACTGAGCCCAAGTGCCACAAGCCCAATGGCCATTCCCAGTGTGGCACCGATTTTACCCTTGATTGGGATCACTTGGTATTGACGCCAAGCCTGAAGACTGGGGCCAAATTTGGGGTGAGTAAGTAGCCATTGTTCGAGCTTAGGAGAAGAGCGAGTAAAGCAAGCTAGGGCGAGAATAAAGAAAATGGTCGTCGGCATGACCGGTAACGCGATACCAATAAAACCTAAGCCAACAAATAAAATGCCAGCAACATGGAGCCAAAAGCAGCGATTAAATAGCGGTACGGTTTGTTTGCGCATAGCGACCCTTGAAATACGCCTAGGCTGAAAGTCGTTTTCAACCCAACTGTATAAAAGCATATCACAGCGGCTGAATTTCGCGAGTTTTCAACTAAGCTAAAACAAAGGCGAATACCAGTGGCGCGCTATAAGAAGTGGAGGTGGACGATAACAGCGAGCGATTGGCAACGATAGGGGTAAAGTATGGAAATCAATCTAGAGCGATTAAAGTCGACGTTATTAGCATTGGCTGAGTTTGGTTACAACCTCGAAGACAAAGGGGTATACCGCCAAGGTTTTACTGATGAAGATTTTGCTGCACGAAAGTGGTTAATGGAATTGGCACAAAGCGAGGGGTTCGAGAGCCGAATGGATGGCGCGGGTAACGTTATTATTGCACTAAGTAACCCTGACATTGCCAACCAGCCCGCCGTGATGATGGGCTCACACTTAGACAGTGTTCCTGCAGGAGGGATGTTTGACGGTACGTTGGGAGTGATTGCTGGGCTTGAATGTTTGCGTGTGATAAAGGAAAACGGTATCAAACTTGAGCGTCCCCTTTGGGTGATTGGTACCAGTGAGGAAGAAGGTCGCTTTGGCGGTATGATTGGCGCCCAAGCCTTAACTGGAAAATTAACCCCGCATCAAATACTCACCAGCCACGATGCCGATGGCTACATGCTAAGTGACGCCATGAAAGACCAAGGGTTAGATCCCATGGGGGCGCTCAGTGCCAAGTTAGAGGCGGATCAGATCCATTGTTTTTATGAACTGCATATTGAACAAGGACCTGTGCTGGATCAAAAAGGTATCCAAATAGGTGTTGTGGAAGGGATCTCTGGCGTTTTTAAATGGATCGTTAAGCTCATAGGCAAAGCCGATCATGCAGGTACTGCACCAATGGAAATGCGCAGCGATGCCTTTATGGGGTTGGCTGATTTTGCTTACCAACTGGATCGTATTATTGCTGAAGAGGGAACAGACAGCACCCGGATCACTGTGGGTAAGGCCGAGCTTAAACCGGGTTTTGCCCACACCATTGCCGGTGAAGTAGATTTTACTGTGGTGGCTCGGGATATGGACGAGACGGTGATGCAATACCTCGAAGCGGCTTGCAGAAAAACCCTTTCGGCGATTGCGAGAAAGCACCACCTGATGTTTGAGTATGAGCAGGTTAGCTGGTTGTCTCCGATGAAGTGCACACCAAAAATTGTTGATTTTATTTCCAAAAAAGCAGAAGAGTTGGGTCTCAATTATCAAGTGATGCCCAGCGGCGCAGGACACGACAGTCAGTTTTTCTCAGAGATTTGCCCCACCGGGCTGATTTTTATCCCTTCCGTAAACGGCGTAAGCCATGCTCCGGATGAGTGGAGTCACTGGCACGATGTCGCGGCCGGTGCCAACCTGTTGTTTCAATGTGTTTTAGACAAGGCCGCTAAAACAACAAGCTAGTTTTTGATTTCTGGACAAATTTGAATCATACACTAGTCTTTGATATTACTAGTAACAGTTTGGACAACAGAAAATCAGGGTTATTTCAGATAGTGAAATAATTGATTTTAGGGATATGAGGATGTGGATCGCCCGTTTAGTCATGCTAGTTATGATCACCATGAGCTGCAATGGGCTTGCGGCCTCCCTGAGGGCGAGTGACGAGGTAGCAACGGCGGGTTTTATCACTCTTAATGTTGAAAATACTGCAGTAAAAAGCCCGCAGCACATTCAAGTTCAACACCTTGATAGCGACTTTTCATTAACGCTGAATCTTGCGCCACAGCAACGCGCCGTCACCATCAGCGGCCTAAGTGATGGCAACTACCGCGCCACGCTAATGACAACAGAAAATAACACCATTATTGCCAACACCACCTTCAAGGTTGAGCATCATGCTGTGAACCTAGCGCTGAGCTTATTTGCCTTGGGTCTCTTTCTTTTTCTCATGCTCGTTGCCTTTATCTCTTATGGCCATGTCAAAAATAACAACACAGAACAAGAGGGGGCACTATGATAGATGCCACTCTGGCGCTGGGGTTGGCGCTCGGATTTGCGCTGCTATGGGTCTTGTTTGGTTGGTGGGTCGGTAAAAAAGTCAAATCACACAATGAATTTGCTTTAGCTGGGCGCAATGTTGGGCTGGCGTTTGCCTGTGCCACGGCAATGGCCACTTGGGTCACCAGTAATACTACCCTGGTGGCGCCGCAACTCACCTATCAGTTTGGTATTTGGGGCATGATAGGTTATGCCTGCGCTGCTTTTGGCCTTATTTTATTTGCGCCTTTAAGTCAGCGCATTAAAACACTCTTGCCCCACGGCTATACCAGTGGCGACTTTATTCGCTTGCGCTTTGGGCGTTTTTCATGGTGGGTGTTCTTAATTATTTCATTTGTTTATGCCATGAGCTGGCTGGTGAGCTTGGGCATGGCCGGTGGCATTCTGCTGAATACGTTAAGCGGTTTAGACTACCACTTAGGAATGTCGATCATTCTGTTGATGTGCGTGGTTTATACCTTGTTTGGCGGCTTGAAGGCGGTCATTGCCACGGATTTTATCCAAGCCGTTATTATTCTTGCCGGCGTCGTTGGGATTGCCATTGTGGTGGCTAGCAACATCGGTCTTGAGCCAATTCATCAAAAACTCAGCGCCGATCACCCCAAATTACTCGACTTACTGTTTCCGGCCGCGGTGATGTTCCTATTCAATAATATCTTCTTTGGTCTTGGTGAAATATTTCACAGTAACGTCTGGTGGTCCCGTGCGTTTGCCTTTAAAGGAGGCATTGGCAAAAAAGCGTATTTAACTGCAGGGTTGCTGTGGTTGCCCATTCCTATTGTTACTGGCTTTATTGCGTTGGCGGCCCCGGTTTTGGGCTTGTACCCTGCCAGTGCCGACATGGTAGGCCCGCTGGTTGCGAGCCAAGTGTTGGGGTACGTTGGTTCGATTATTTTATTTATTGTGGTGTTCTCGGCGTTAGCATCGAGCTTGGACTCGTTGTTAGCAGCAACATCAGACTTAATTAACCAAGATATTTATGTGCAATACATTAATCCCAATTCCAGCGACGAGCAGCGGCTAAAAAGCGCCAAATGGATCATCGTGGGACTGGGGCTCGTCACTTGGTTACTGTGCTTGCCCAAAGTGGCAACCCTAGGGGCATTATTAAACTTTGCTGGTGCCTTCGTGGCCAGCACCATTTGGCCCATTGTGTTTGGTTTGTATTTTGCTCGTTTAACTGGCAACAGTGCTGGGCTGGCAATGTTACTGGGCACCTTATCTGGGTTGGTTGGTTATTTTTATATCGGTTTTTATGTCGCGGCACTGACATCGTGTGCCGTGTCTTTGGTAGTTTGTTTGGTTGCTTGGCGAACCAGTCAGCAATCGTTTCATTGGCAAGAGTTGGACGCTCAGAGTAAGGCGGAGGATGTATGATTTCTCTCACTGCATTTTCAAGCTTGGTTTGGATAGCCATTGTACTGAGTTGTTTATGTCCTGTGGTCCTTGCCGTTATGTTCTTAAAAGATCTTAAAAAGAGGCAGTTATGGTAAGTGCGCAGCAAGTAGAGTTTAATCGAGCGCAGCCTGACGTCTACGGGGATGCACACCCTAAGGCGCTACTCAGGACGATAGAAGAAGACTTCGACCGGCTTCACTGTTTAGAGAATAAACATATTATCAGTGTTGACCATTTAGACAGAGACGTATTGATCCAGCTGTTTCGGTTAGCTGCCAAATATGAAAGTAACCCCGCCAGATTTAGCTCGCCTTTGAGCGGGAAAATCTTGATCAGTGCATTTTATGAACCCAGTACACGTACTCGCCTCTCGTTTGAGAGTGCTTGGCACCGCTTAGGGGGCGATATTATGTCGATCACCGACCGTTCATCAACGGGTATCGCCAAAGGTGAGTCGCTAGAAGACGTGGCGGAAATGTTTAATAACTATGGCGACTGCGTGGTGCTACGCGACACATCGGTGGAGTCCATTGAAGAAATGATCCACTGCTTACGGATCCCCATTATTAATGCCGGTAACGGCATTGACGAGCACCCCACTCAGGCGATGTCGGATTTGTATACCATTTTTAAATGGCGACCCAGTTTACTGTTACCAGATAGTGAAAACTTTAAGCCCATTAAAATTGGTGTTATCGGCGTACCGAGTCAAATGCGCACGGTGCGTAGTTTACTGAAAATGTTTGTACACTTTCCACGCATTGTAGAAGAAATATTCTTGCTGTATGACGACAGTGTTGAAGGTGCGGTGACGCCAGAGCAAATTGCTCAGCTTGAGCAAGCGGGTGTCAAGGTCACTATTGCGCACCACCTGAATTCCGTCCTGCCAGAGCTGGATGTGGTTTACATCAACTCAATCGCTTGGGTCGGTGAAAGTTTTGAGACCTATGGTAAGTCGTTTAAATTAGACGCTAATTCACCGTTTAAATCGGACGCCATTGTCTTACACCCCCTTGCCCGTGGTGAGGAGTTATGTACCAGTGTCGATGCCACTCCTCATAATTGGTACTTCAGTCAAGCTCGTGGTGCGGTATTTCTGCGCCAAGCGTTGCTCACCTGCATGGTGCAGCGAGCCAGTACCGTAATGGATGTAATTTAAGGAGTATATATGTGCGGAATTGCGGGTATCTTTGCTAACAACGATCAGATAGAGCTCGACAATCAGCTATTAGTTAATATGGCTGCTATTCAACACCATCGCGGTCCAGACGGCTTTGGTTATAAGCAAATTCATGGCGTAGGTTTTAGCCATGCTAGGCTATCGATTATAGATTTGAATGAGCAGCGCGGCAGACAGCCCTTTTTAAGCTCGGATAATCGCATCATGCTAGCCCACAACGGGGAGTTTTATGATTATGCGCGGCTGCGGGCGGAGCTGGTGGCGCAGGGGGCACGCTTTCAAAGTAAAAGTGACTCAGAAATTGCCATTCACCTGTATCAGCAGTATGGCCTAGAAGGCATGCTCAAGCACTTACGTGGCGAGTTTGCGTTTTCTTTATATGACCAAAAAACCGATACCTTGCATTTGGTACGGGACAGATTTGGCATTAAGCCTCTTTACTACACTCAAACCGAAGATGAAGTGGTGTTTGGCTCAGAGTTAAAAGTGTTGTTTGCCAACCCCAAAGTGGAACGACGTTTCTCCAGCGAAGGATTATTTCATCAACTGATCCAGGTAATGGTGCCGGGGAGTACGGCATTTGCTAATGTTCACCAAGTTAAACCTGGTCATGTGGTGAGTATCACCCGGTCAAAAGAGGGTTTTAAAATTACCGATACGCCATTTTGGGATGTCGATTTTCCTGCCGCCGAGCAGTATAACCACGCCGAAGAAGAAGACTACTATATTGATGGTGTACGTAAAAAGCTGCTAGAGGCGGTGCAACTAAGGTTAACGGCAGATGTACCTGTAGGCTGCTATTTAAGTGGCGGTATTGATTCGTGCGCCATTTTAGGTCTGTCTTCCGCGGCGGCGCAGGCGCCGATTAAGGCCTTTACCATAGGTTTTGACAGCGCCGACTACGACGAAACTCCCATTGCTAAACAAATGGCCGAGGCCACCAAAGCCGATCATCATATTATGTCGTTAAGTGGCGATGAACTGTATGGCTACTTCGAGCAAACCCTATGGCATACCGAGCGCACCATTTACAACACTTTAGGGGTTGCTAAGTATTTGATGAGCCAGCAAGTGAATCAAGCAAATTATAAAGTGGTGATGACCGGAGAGGGATCGGATGAACTGTTTGCCGGTTATCCGGCTTTCCGTAAAGACTTATTTTTGTATGGTTTAGACGAGCTCGATAGCGAGGAAAAAGCGCAGTGGCAAGCCATGCTCGAGGACAGTAATAAGTTGTTTAAAGGCGCCATGCTGTCGCGAGAGCAGTACGACAGTGCCGCGTTGGATGAGGTGGTAGGCTTTACACCAAGCTGCTTACAACCCTGGTTGTCTTGCAGTGACTTTGCCCATCGACTGGTGGCACCAAAACATCGTGAGGCGTTAACGGGCTACGATCCAGGCAAAGCCATTGCACAAACCCTTGATAGCAAGCAGCTGGAAGGACGTCACCCACTTGATAAAGCCCAGTATGTTTGGATAAAGACCATGTTAGAGGGGCAAATTCTCACTTGGGGCGGAGACAGGGTCGATATGGCGAACTCCATGGAAGCCAGACCCGCCTTTTTAGATCATCACCTAGCAGAGTTTGCTTTTAGCATTCCACCTAAATACCGCATCAAAGATAGAAAAGAAAAGTATGTCTTACGTGAGGCAATGAAAGGTTTGCTGCCCGAAGTGCTCTACAAACGTGAAAAGTTTGCTTTTATGGCGCCGCCGGCCCATTCCGATGAGAAAAAGTGGACGGCAATGCGGGTATTGGCTGATAAGTATTTATCCGAGCAGGCCATTGCCGCGTCGGGTTTACTCGACTTTGATGCCGTAAATGCGCTGTTTGAGCTCCATGACTCGCCTGAGGCCGATGATTCATTAAAAGTGCAGCTTGATGCCGTGATTAACCACTTACTTGGAGTGCAGGTACTGCACAGCAAGTTTATTGCTGCCGATTTACCACAACAAGCGGCAGCACAAGCGGAGTCACTCGGTTGGTCTGCATAATTGTCATGATATGGCTTTAGCGAAACTAACATAAACAATAATCAAAAAAGGCTGAGCAACCTAGTTGCTCAGCCTTTTTTAATATATGCGTTTATCGCGTTCGCTTAATAGCGCAAACCGGCTATTAGAAATAATAGCCGAAGTTGATATTAAAGCGGCGCTCTGTTTCGTCGCTGTCGCCGGCAATAGAGCCACCCACAAATGGTTGGTTCTTCGCGTGGACTAAATCAACGTAGGTGAAAAACGCACCTGCCGCTAACGAAACGCCGGTGACATTCATCCAAGTGTCTTCAGAATTATCTGACTTGTCGTAGATGATGCCATAGTCATTGTAGAACTGTAGACCAGTGATTGGGCCAAACTCCACAGGCATGCTGTAAGCGACGTTAAAGTTCGACATAGTGGCTTCTGCTGCGATTGAGTCGTAGAACGCATATGCACCTACCGCCATGCGGTTGACGTTATCGATATCGTAGTTGTACTCACCGTGCTGAAGCTGAATGTTCCATGGGCCCATGTTGCTGTTTAAGTGTAATGCCCAAGCGTTATAGTCACCCGCTCGATCATTGCCATCGTGCAAACCGCCAGCTAGCGCTGAAACACCAAGTTCAGTGGTGCCGCCATCGTGTTCAACGTGATAGGCATAACGACCTGCGAAGGTGTTGTATTCACCAATTGGCTGCGCTGGGTTGTCATATACGCCATCGTCGGCTTGACGGAAACCAACCACATCGTACGAGTAACGGTCGCTACGGTCTTCAACATAGCCATCTACGCCACCAAGCTCGTCATTTTTAAAGAAACCCAGGTCGAGTTGCCAGTTGTCGCTGAGCTTACGCTTAAACACCACGCCCATGTCGTGATCATCTTCTAAGCCGATATAATAAGTGGTGTTAAAGAACCAGTTGTGTGAGTTATAAGGCCAGTTACCGAAAGGGACTTTGGTCATCCCGACCTGAGCTTGCCAAACATCGGCAAAATCATAATCAAGATACGCGTATTTCACTGCGCTCATGTAGTCGAAGAAGCGGATCTCGGCGTTTAAGCCAAACCCACCTACATTGCCCGAGAAGTTCAGTCGGAAAATATCAAAATCGAAGTCACCGCCACGATTCTTGTTATCGTCATCGTACGAGGTGTGGCTAAAGTTGGTTCTCACCGCACCGCCAACTTTGATAGTTGGTTTAGGGTCGGCTTTGGCAACTTCTACCTTTTTCTTCTCGGCTTTAACTGTTTGCTCTTTTTGACTACGAGCCTGTTCTTTCTTTTCAAGCTGCGTCAATTTCTGTTGAAGTTCAGCAAGTTGACGTTTAAGTGCGTCAATTTCTGAATCGCTGGCAAGCACTGAGTTAGAGCTAAGAGCTAGACCCAACGCCAGTGAGATAGTTGATACTTTTAACATAGATATCCCGTTGTTAAATGATTGAGCGCAAAATCTCGAACAAATAAAAGGTTAATGTTTCCAATGCTTATGACAAGCTATGGATAATAATAGCCTAAAAAATGAACTTTTCTGAAATTTCTGGAGCATTATGCCTCTTAGATCATAAACTTTTCTATTTCCAGAGACAAATATTGACCAACAAATAAAGAAAATTTAACAATTTAGTGTGATTCTTGCTCTATTTCGCCAGTGGACTATATTTTTGATATCAATGGTACGGTGTAGATCCATGAATATTTCATACAAACTAAAAGCTTCATTTGCCGCAGCAATTGCCCTTCCTTTAATCATCATCACGGTGTTGGTGATCAGTCAAACGCGCCAACAAGCCGTTGAGAGTTTTGCCCAGCTCAGTGACCGCGAAGCGCTGCAGGTCGATAATGGTATTGTGATGTTTTTTGATGAAATAGCTAAAGACGTTGACTATTTAGCATCACATGGTCGGGTGCAAGCGGCAAAACAAGATGTTAAAACCTATATGTCTACAGCATCAGCCACCATGCTGGACTCCATGGCAAACAGCAGCACCGAACGTGAAGCGTTTTCGTTGTTTGAACACTTTGGCGAGACTCATCCTGGCATTGCTTACATTTACATGGGGAATGAGCAAGGTGGTTATATTCAGTGGCCACAGGGGAATGTGAACGCTAACTACGATCCGCGCCAGCGGCCCTGGTATATGACCGGTAAAGAGGCCGGAGGAGACACCGTACGCACCAATGCCTATTACTGGGCTGCCGATGACATGGTCATTGTGTCCACGGTAAAAGCCATTCAGCAGGGTGGACGCACGGTTGGCGTCACCGGTATGGATGTCTCCCTCAAAGGGTTGACCAAGATCATCAGTGACATCGAGCTAGGTGAAACCGGTTATCTGATGCTGGTGGAGGACACGGGGAACGTACTGGTAGACGTCAAGCATGCTGATTACCGCTTTAAACAATTGTCCCAGGTCGATAATGGCCGTTATCGCGAGCTGGCACAGAACACCGAAGGCTTGTTTGAACTGGAGATCGATGACAAAGACTATTACGCCAATATTTATACTTCTCCGGAGCTTGGCTGGAAGTTTATTGGCTTAGTAGAGCAAAGTGAGGTAATGGCGCCGGCAAATAATATGACGGTTACCATTGTGCTGATCAGTATTGTATTAATCGTGGTGTTTTTATTGTTAGCGAGCTACATTTCGAAGCTGATCTCTGGACCTATTGTCGAAGTGAGTGATGGTCTTACTGAAATTTCTCAAGGAGGCGGCGATCTCACTCAGCGCCTGAATATTAAAACCGAAGACGAAACTGGCAAATTAGCCAACAGCTTTAACTTATTCTTAAACCTAATTGCTGAGCTGGTAAAACAAATTAATGAATGTGCTCAGCAAGTAAGTACCACAGCCACGCTTACGGCCGAGCAATCAGAGCAGCTAAATGGCGCAACGGGTCAACAGCAACAAGCATTAGAAATGGCCGCCACGGCAATTAACCAAATGGCAGCCACCGCTAACGAGGTGGCCGCAAGCTGCGCCAATGCCGCGGAGTTGGCTGGGCAAACGCAACAAGCTTCTGAAATTGGCCAAAGGGTCATTACCCAGTCGGTCGACAGCGTGGCGTCTTTGTCTGAAGTCATTAATAAAGCGACCTCGGATATTATGCAGCTCGACTCCGAAAGCGAGAACATCATGTCGATTTTGAGCGTTATCCGTGGCATTGCCGAGCAAACCAACCTACTGGCTTTAAATGCTGCAATCGAAGCGGCGAGAGCCGGTGAGCACGGCCGAGGGTTTGCGGTCGTAGCCGATGAGGTTCGAGCGTTATCACAGCGGACCTCCGAATCCACCGAAGAAATTGCCTCTCAGCTCGATAAATTACGTAAAATGAGTGAGCAAGTGTCTGGCGAAATGAAGCGTAGTTTGGAGGTCACCGAGCAGACGGTGGAGTTAACCAACTCGGCGCAGCAGCAATTTAGCGAGATAACCCAATCGATAGTGAACATCAGCGACTTAAATACCCAAATTGCCACGGCCGCGGAGCAACAACAACATGTGGCCGAAGACATTAACCGCAATGTTGTCGAGATCAAAAACGCAGCGGATAACGTCAGCGATATTGCCGCGAACACCAACGACAATGGCGTGCAGCTAAAAAGCTTGTCAGATAAGCTCGCGGAATTGGTGGGCAAGTTTAAGGTATAGCCGGCTCAGCTAGGCTCGCTGACGGTGGTTGAAACTATTTCAGTTTCTTTTGATAACAGTTTACTCAACGGCGTTAAGTGGTATGGTAAAACTATCATTGAATTGACCTAGGAATGACCATGGAACTATCACCTTCTGTTGCCATTGAGCGGACTGAATCTGGGCTGGAGTACATCGCAGTAAACTCACCGCTTTGTCAGGCAAAAATCTTTCTTCAAGGAGCGCAATTAACCGAATTTATTCCCGCAGGTAAAAGCAACCTGATTTGGGTATCGCAAGCCGAAGACTACATGGAAGGCAAGCCCGTACGCGGCGGGATCCCTATTTGTTGGCCTTGGTTTGGAGTACACAAAAACAGCGATTGGCCAATTCATGGGGTGGCGAGGAATTTACTATGGCGGGCTGATAGTGTTGAGGAAACGGCAACAGAAATCAGGGTTAAATTAACCTTGCCGATGCTTCAGGTAGACGAGCAATATTGGCCATACGAATCAACGCTGGCGGTGGAGTTTGTGCTGTCAGAGCAACTCACGGTGCAGTTGACCAATACCAATACCGGCAAGCAAGCGTTCACTCTCACTCAGGCTCTACACACCTATTTTCCGACCCCAGAAATTAGCAATACCACGGTCGATGGCTTACAAGGTGCCAGCTACATTGAGTTTGGCGAAGGGCCATTTGCACAAACCGAGGTGGTGGGGTTCGCCAGAGAAACCGACATGGTTTATACCCAAGCAACTGCCACGCAAACGATTAACACGCCAGCAGGGATCATTGAGGTCAAGCGTGAAAATTCACAGTCTTGTGTGCTTTGGAATCCTTGGGTTGAAAAGTCAAAACGCTTAAGTAACTTCAACGACGAAGAGTATCAAACAATGTTGTGCCTTGAGGCGGCGAATGTGATGGAAGATGCGGTGCATTTAGAGCCCGGGCAGAGTCACACCTTGAGTACATCAATTCGTTGGCTATAACGCCTAATTGATAATAATTATCATTAACATATAATAAAAGAGGTTATACCAATTCGCTTAATTAAGTGGATTGATATTAGTCTACGCTAGCAAGGAGCTAATAATGACCCTCTTTTTTTATTGCTTTGCCGCAGTGTGTTTTTACGTCGCAGCGACACTGGCTAAGTGGCGGCGCAAAAAAGTGCAAACAACCGCGAGCTTAGTGGTGCTAAGTAGCGCTGCTTCGTTGGCATTGGCTATGTGGCGCTCTGGCTTAACGGTTGAGCTGGTGCTCATGGTGTTTGTTATTGCCTTTGCGGTATTAAAACTGGCCATCACCCCAGCCAGTATGGACCACCCCTTGTAACGCCGCCAATAAAAGCCTAACTATTGCTCCCCATCTCTTGCTAAGCTTTAGTGACAAAGTAAGTGATTGAGAAAGGATATGCGAATAATACTGGCGGTTTTATTATGGCTATGTTGTTTTAGTGCCAAGGCGGCTTGGCAAACAATAAAAACGCAGCATTTCAACGTACATTTTCCTGCAGCACTGTCGCAATGGGCCTACTCTGCAGCCACTGAATTGGAAGTGGTGCGCACGCAAGTACTGGCGCAGCAAAATCGAGCATTACCTGGGCGAGCTGATGTCATTATTTATGACCCCAGTAACCTCGCCAATGGTTTTGCTCTACCTAGCAGTGATAACCCCATGATGGCATTGCAAGTTACCCCGCCTCAGGCCGACTCGATGATCGCCAATCACAGCAGCTGGCAACAGCTTCTGATACTCCATGAATACATTCATTTGGTGCATATGTCACAGCCTAGCCGCCATGCTTGGCGACAGCGCTGGCGCGATCTTTATGATATTAGCGATTTACTCGATGCGGTATTACCGCGCTGGGTAAGTGAAGGGTATGCTACCTTGTTAGAATCGCGCTTAACAGGCCGTGGGCGACTATACGATAATTACAGCGAAAGTGTAGTTCGCTATTATGCCCAGCAAGGTGCGCTGCCTAGCTACGCCGAACTCAGTAATGACAACCAAGAATATTTATCGGGCTCCATGGCCTACTTAGTGGGAGTGCGCTTTCTTGCTTGGCTTGAAGATAATTATGGCGAACAGACACTGGATGCGGTCTGGACCCGAGCTCAGGCTGTCAAAGAGCGCAGTTTTGAGCAAGCTTTTCGGGGGGCTTTTGCGGCATCGGCCAAAACACTGTATCGCCGCTTTGTGGCAGAGTATACCTATGCAGCCATGCAACAAGAGCGAGAGGATAGCAGTGAGCTGTGGCAGCAGTTTAGCTTTGCGGCTACCGACATTGCCTTGGCGCCCAGTGCAAATAAGTTTCTAGTTGTAGAGCGCGATAAAAAGGGCTATATGGCGCTCAATGTATACAGTAATGCGGCGGATCCAGAGGCGATTAAGCGCTTTGAAGAAGGTAATCAAGCGTTACTCGCCGCCGACCCTGATGATATTGCTGTTGCCGCTCCCAAAGTATTTGCTAAAAAGCGTTTGGCAACATTGGATGCCCGAGATTATGGTGGTATTTATCACCCTCAGTGGTTAGATGAAGATAGCGTCTATTTCGTTGCTAAAACACCGCAATCAGACCAGGCTTATATCAACGATTTATTTGTCTGGCATATTGAAACGGGGGAGACAAAGCGGCTAACTCAGCACATGGGAGTGAGGCGCTTTACCATTGTAGATAAAGACACCCTCATTGCCGAGGTGAGTCGTCAAGGCTTATCCCAGCTCGAGCGTATCGACTTAGCGCAGCAAACCAGTAGTCGCATACTGGATTCACAACTAGGGGATGTCTTTGACTTCCCTGTTTTAAGTCAAAGCCAAGCGACATTGGCATTTGCTAAGGTTTCGCCCAATCAGCGCTGGCAGGTTTTTTTGTATGATATGGCCAGTCAACAGTTTGAAAGCATTCAACTCCCCGCTGAGTATCAATATATGGCGTCTCTTAATTGGTCTTATGACGGTGACTGGCTTTATTTTATTTCTGGTCGCGATGGTCACTTACGCATCTTACGCTACGCACCTAAGGGACGAGTTTTGCAGCAGCTGGCACCCAGTAATAAGCCGTTACAACAGGTTTGGGTTAACCCTGACGAGCAACTGTTTGCTCGCTATGCCACCCCCAGCGGAGTCAAAGTCGATAAGCTCGATAATGCCAATTGGACAAGGCTTGATGATGTTGTTCATCACCAAGCTGAACTGCAAAAAGCGCTTCATCCCCATCGTTTGCCCGCCGCATCAATCGACCTTTCGGCAAAACAGAAGCAGCCCTATTCGGTGTTGCCTCAGGCGACTTCTTTGGCTTTGGGGGCTGCATTTAATAGCGCCTCGTTTGCCAGTGTGAGTCTTGCGGTGAAGGGGCAAGATGTTTTACAACAGCTGGCTTGGCAAGTGGGCGCGGAGCAAAGCATATCCAATAGCGCCTTGGCGGCGGGGTATGGGCAGTTAAGTTACCGTCAAGGGCAATGGCAAAGCCAACTCAATGTGGCCTATCAAGACTGGCAAGTCGATAAGCAGGCAGGTATAGATTATGTTGCCACAAATCACCGCTTTAATCGGCAACAAGCCAGCCTTTTGAGTGCCTATCGATTTGGCGATCCTTTGGCTTTTATTACGCCAACTTTAGGGGTTCACCATTTGGTTCGTGACAGTGCCCAGTGGTCGGGGCTCAGTTATGGCGTTGATGGCGGCTGGCTTAGCGACACTAAGCTACACGGTGCGGCAATTAACTGGTCGGCCTCTCAGTGGTTGGGAGAGCTTCAAGGTTACAGCTATCAAGTTAATGCTCGGTTGAAGCTTTGGCAGGTGGCCCTTTATGGTCAGGTGCAACAGCGCTACAGTCGTGATATACCTCTGAGCTTAGGTGGCGGCAAGACCACCAGTAGTGAATTACCGGCCAGCTTTGATACTGTCAGTGCGCCCGAGTTACCACACTTTTTTCGCAGCGGTCAGCGCTATTTAGGCTACGAATTTGCAACGTCATGGCGCCAAGGCCAGCCCAAGTTATACTATCAACAACACCAGCTTGATGGTGCCGTGGTGGCGCAAAGCTACGGCGTTAAATGGTCAATGCGCTTGTCTGAGCGTATATTGGGCAAAGCGGTGCACTTTGCGCCGGCAGGTTTGACCGATCTTCGCGTGAGTATGGGAGCGGCACGAGTTGAGGGCAGGGATCTAACTGGGGAAAATCGTGCTTGGTTAAGCTTGTGGTATCAGTTGTAATGGTGAGCGGGGCATGGTGCCCCGCTGGTAATGGTTTAATTATGGTCAGCAACAATTTGAACGCCAGAATAGGCATTATAACCTCTGATCATCACCCAATATCTGCCGCCACCATCGCTTTGGTTACAGCTTTCGTCATTACCCCAGCGATAAGGACGGCAATCCCATGTAGCAGTAGTGGGTTGCTCGCCTTTTCGCACATACATGTCGGCATCGCCTGAGCCGCCACTCATGGTAAAGGTGACATTACTAACGCCTTGAGGGGCATCGTAATAATAATACACCTCATCGCCACGAGCCCCCGATAAATCGGTTTTGGCAACACCAGGCTGAAGCTGCTGTTCATTGCCAGGAAGCGAGACGCTGACTAACTGCGAGGTGGTTGCGGTGGCGCCATTGCTGTCGGTTACGGTTAGTGCAACGGTATAGTCTCCGGCGCTGCTAAATTGATGTGTAAGCTGGGCGCCATTGCCTGCAGTGCCATCGCCAAATTGCCAAGCAAAGTCGGTAATCGGGTCGCCAGAGCTGGAGCTCGAGCCATCAAAGCTACAGCTTAAATCGCTGCAGTTATAGGTAAAGTAGGCCACCGGCTGCGGATCGCTGCTGCCATTGTCGCCAACTGGAATTTCGCCCCCAAAATGACTGGATACCTGAGGCCAGATCTGGCTGATTTTCGCCCCTTTATTGGTGCAACCACCCAAGTGGTGTAGAGCAATCACGTTATTGCTTGCCGCTGCCAGCACTGGAGAACCAGAAGAGCCGCCTGTTGTGTCACAGTAGTAGCCAATGTCAGTACCTGTACCGCGACCGTTGGCATTAGGCTCATTGACAGAGCATAAACCGTTGCTATCTTGGTCCGACTCAATCGAAAGCTCTTTGGGGTTACCGGCACCGTGCTGAGGAATATATATCCGCTCGCCTTGTGAAGGGTCGCGGACATCAAGACCAAAGTAACCAAAGGGTGCCGCCTTGGCAAAATCGTTGATGCTAAACAAGGTGTAATCTAAGGTGTAGTCAGTGGCGAGAAAGTCTTTGCCTGTGACTTTTACTACGGTTTCTTTGACGCTGCCGTTACAACTGGTGTGCTGGTAGTTAAACCATACCTCGGTATTGGCAAGCTCTGAGGCGGTTTCAACACAGTGGTTGTTGGTAAACATGCGGTTATCGGGGCCAACGCGCCAACCTGTACATAAGCCGCTACCATTCATTAATAATCTTGCTACCGGACGGGTGCGTTCAAACTCAACGGGGTTAGATTGTGCCCAGCATTGCACGTCACGACGCTCCATAGCTCCGCAGGTTGAAAGCGGACTCGCATCGTTGAGGTTGGCTATGGCTTGCTGTCCGGCTACGCCATGATAATAGTAGTCAATGGTTGCCAGCTTATCGGTTTTACCTGTGCCTGGGGTGTATTCAATAATCACCGTATCATCTGACACCGACATCGCCGAAAAATGTTTCAGGCCATCATCGCCTGCTGCGGCATTGACCGTTGCTGCAACGAGATCGTCTTGAGTGTACTGGTATCGTTCATTGCCGCTTTGCGAACGCACAACCAGCTTACCGCCATTAGCGAGATTGAGATGCTTAAAATGCAATTTAATATAGCTGGCACCAGGGTGCGTTACCTGTTGTACGATGGTAGCTGAGGCATCGGTATCGATTTGATCACCGCCTTGTGCCACGAGCGGCATATTAAGCTGGTATTTCTTACCAATGGTGGTTTTGCTAACACTGCTGGCATATTGCGCCATTTGTGTGTCATTAAGAGGAGCGTTGGCAACAGCGAGGTTACTGGCCAGTCCCATTGCCATAATTAGCATGAGTGGTTTCATTGTTATTCCTTTTGAGTGTGTGATTGCATCAATGGAAGGCTAATAACATTTAGCTACGCCTTGAACGTGGTTGCTCAAAAACGCACAACATCGATAATCGAGTGCGATAAATGTTGTTTCTTATGCTTATCACGGTAATTGATGCTGTCTGTTTTTTGTTCGCACCTAAAAGAAAATAGAAACAAATAAGAGCTTTGTAAAGTATTTGTTATTTTAAGTTAAATTTAAGTTTGTTTTATGGGGTTTGCTATGAGTTATCTCATTGAGGGGGAGGGTACTAATTCAAGGAAAAAGTCATCCGCTTTTTAGCTTCGGTTATCGATGAGAATAAATGTAATTGGATTTATGGTTTGATACAATCGTGAAAAATATACCCGGATATCAAACTCTGCTTATGAACGAAAGTGAAATCACCTCGAAATTGCAACAAGGCTACTCGCTGTTGTTAAAAGAAGGCAGAAGCCAAGCTTACCTCAACATTCACAATGACATCGTTACATACAGCGGCCACACTGAGCAGACAAAGATTAAGCTTTGTACGCACTTTTTAGCGCTTCAAGATATACTATTTTTTAAGCAAATGGCTTCCCAATTACCTTCTATGACCATTGCGAATATTTTAGCGCAATACAAAGGCAATCCAGATGGGGAATTTCGAGAAAAGTTAATGGCTTGGGTACATCAAACCCTGCCGGGTACATTAACTGAAAAGCTGATAATTAATTATCACAATGCCGGCTTAAACCATTTCGCTATCGAGCTTGTAAAGCTGATAAAGCATTTCAGCAATTATGCAACGGAGACATTATTTACTTTTGCCAGCTCAGCCTTAAATGCTGCCGAAGCAAGCTTAGCTCGTGAAATTTTGCAAACCATACTAGCGCGTTCACCAAGCAATGAGCTTGCACTTTATAATTTAGCTATATTGCATGAAGACTTTGGCCAGTTTGAAGAGTCAAAAGCACTTCACCATAAAAACTTTACGCTAAACCAAAGTGTCTATTCGTATTCACGGCTACTAAATACCGAAAGTAAAGATAAACTTATTGAGCTGTTATCTGAGGTAGAGCCAGTTCAGAGTAAGCAACTAATCAAGGCTGAAGAAATTGATTTAAATTTTTCTCTGGGCTTTGCCTATGACCGTATTGGCAACTATGAGGCAGCCATAGGCCGATTTAATAAAGCAAATGAACTTGCGCGAGTGAATGCCAAACCTATCGATTTAAAGCTGCTACAAGAGAAGCAGGGTAAGCTGAACTTTAAATTAGATAACTCGGAAAGCCCTATATTTATTTGTGGAATGCACCGCTCTGGAAGTACCTTGTTGGAACAGGTCATTGCAAGCCACAGTGCATTTCAAAATGGTGGAGAAACCCCTTTTTTCTCTGAAAAAGTACTCGACTACTGCTTGCAAGGCGCTGATAAAGCAAAAGAGATTGCCACTTTATACAAGAACAAGTTTCCAGATCTACATCGGGTTTCAAATAAGCTACCGGATAATTTTATCTACATAGGGCTAATAAAAGCTCTGTTTCCAAAAGCAAAGTTCATTATCACGCAAAGGAACAAAGAAGATAATTGTATTTCTTTATACTTTCAAAACATGTCGGAACAATATAACTACTCCACATGCTTAAATGAAATCCAAAGCTTCTACGACACCCATAAGCAAGTAGTGAGCGAATGGAAATTACAGTTTCATGATGACGTCTACTTATTCAAATACGAAGACTTTATTGATAATCCTCAACATGAGCTAAAAATGTTGTGTGAGTTTTTAAAAGTGGACTTTGAAGCAGAAATGCTAGAATTTTATAAGTTAAAAAATAACGTTAGGACCGCTAGCTTTCATCAGGTAAGAACAAAGTTAAACAAAAACTCTATTAATAGGTTTGAAAATTATAAAAAGTTTATAGAGTTGTAGAGCTTAACTGAGTCATGTAAGAGCAAAGCTCAGCGATTAGATAAAAACATTCACTCTTTACGCAAGACAATTGAATATCGAGCTGAGCGGTATATTTACATAAGAGGAAGCAGAACATTAGCGTTTTGCTAGTCACATAGCCAGCAACAGAGCTGGGTTCTAGGATAATGTTACCTGCCTCTTGTTATTCGGTTGTATTGCCTAATCTTATCATCTCGCCCCGTAAAAATTAGAGTCTAAGCCCAGCCATCAAAAAAGCCTAGTAGGGCCAGGATTGTCGACCATTTCCCTTTCCCCGCTAGCACAGCATTCAGCTTGACATCGAGGTGCTTTTTGCGAGGGAGTAGGGCTATTATAAATAGCTTTGTTGACACTCATTCATAAGCTCGGTAGTGCTTTTTTACTTAGAAAGTGAAAAGGTGAGGCAGGCCTGCGTTAAGTCAAGTTAATATGTATTGATTTATATACAGGTGTATGGCGGCCTTGCCAAAATCATTAAAAGCGATATGACTGGTTTGGTTGTATTTACAACAATAGCTCGTAAAATGCGCGCCTTCAAAAATAAAACCAATAAAAACAATTGTTTACCTTATGTTTTTGTGGGTTTTACAGCACTTTAAATTTCGCAACATTTTGATAATTGGAGTTGGCATTGAGCGAGTACTTACCGATCATTTCTTCGTTTATTTTGGTTTTTAGTTTTATCCCATTGATCAGGAAAATTCGTAAAAATCGCAGTGTATCGGGACTATCGCTGCTAATGATGAGCTTTGGTGTCGCCCAAAGCCTATACTTTATTGCTTACAATGTCTTTTTTGAGCGTTTTTACATGGTACTGCCTTTTGTTGTGACAGGTACCTTGAGTTCATTAATTTTATACTATTTCGTTAGATACAATGCCAGTAAAAATCAACGTAATCAATTAACCGGGTTACTCTTAGCGTCTTTGTTGCCATTCTTACTGTTGCCAATAGATGGCGTAGAGCCCGCCGTCTTATTGAATGCGTTGACGTATGTGGGTTTAATAATGAGCTCGATTCGAGTGATGCCACAGACGTACAAAACCATTAAAAGTGGCGATGTCTCTAACTTAAGTGCACGTTACTTCTCGCTGCAATTTATCGCTGGGGCAACAGGGCTTGCCGCTGAGTTGAGTCTAAGCCATGTTAGTGTGTCACATATACTGACCTTTGTGATGATTCTGCTTACCAATGCTGCACAAATGGCTTGTATTCAGTACTATCGTTCACGACCTGCTTTAGCTTAGTAGTTATTTGGCGTAGCCTGCAGCTAGCTTGGCTACGCTCATTTAATTCGACCTTCCTCTCGATTGTTACTATATTTACACCTTAGCAAAACGCTTATTAGCACCAGTAACATACTACCGGTATTGTTATTATCAAACAGTCTGCGAGCGCTTAGTTAAGCGTTTAAAAGCAACGCTTCTTTCAGAGCTAAGTGCCTGAAGTGGGTAAATTGTTTTTAAATGATCTTTCTGGCTATAACACCTCTATATAAATGTGTAACAGATTCTTACAAATGTCACATCCGAGATAGCACGAAAGTTGGTACTATAATGCTAGGAAATTATCAATAGGTACAGTCATGCAAGCTAGAACTCTAAAATGGATACTACCCTTTACCGTGCTGATAGTCGGTATTATTGGCTTTTCAGTGGTGAATGCCGTTGCTAAAAGCGAACCCGAGAAACAAGAAGTGGACTCTCGGCCCATCGTTGAAGTCGAAACCTTAGCTGCGCAAGATCACCAAGTAGTGATCCAAAGCTATGGTGAAGTCCTGCCTCTTGAAAGCACGCAGCTATCAATCCAGGTATCTGGTGAGGTGGAATATTGGCATCCTAACTTTATTGCCGGTGGCGTGGTTGAAAAAGGCGAAGTTTTGCTGCGTATTGAACGTGATAATTATGAAGCAGCTGTTTTACAAGCTGAGGCCGAATTAGCCAGAGCGCAAGCGCAATTAATTGAAGAAGAGGCGCAAGCAGAAGTTGCGCGCGATGAAGCTCGGCGTTTCCCGAATAAAAAGCACACCGATTTATTCCTACGTAAGCCACAAGTCATGAGTGCCAAAGCGGCTGTTAAATCAGCCCAAGCGGCGTTAAAGCGTGCCGAACGAGATTTAGAAAACTGTGAAATTATCGCTCCTTACAACGCACTAGTAGTACAAAAAGACGTAGGTGTAGGCCAGTTTGTTACTATGGGGAGCTCAGTGGGGACGATTAACAACATTGAGGCGGCGGAAATTATTATCCCAATTGCAGGTTTTGATTCTGTGTTTTTACCTGAGCGCGTGGCGGGGATCACGGCCAACGTTTATCAACGTGGTACCAATGCTTTCAGTCGCCAAGCTGTGATTGACCGTGACCTCGGGGTGGTTGATGAGCAAACCAGAATGAATAGCTTAGTCGTAAGAATAGACGACCCATACGCGTTAAATAGTGACCAATCAGTAATTAAATACGGTACCTATGTCCAAGTGAGCTTTGCCGGTAAAACCCTTAAGCAAATTTACCGTTTGCCACAAGACATCGTAAATAACCAATCGGTTTGGCTGCTAAATCAAGATAACCAACTTGAGCCGCGCAAGGTGCAAGTGATCCGCGAAGAAGGCGAGTATTTCTTAATTGGCTCAGGGATTAACAGTCGTGACCGCATTGTGATGACGCCACCTGAATACCCACAAAAAGGTATGGCTGTGAAAGTAGCCGGTGCGGACTCGTCGGCAGAACCCAATCAACAGCCAAAAAAGCTATAGCAGCAAGGAGTGATCATGAGTGAGGTAGAACAAAGCTCAAAACGCGGAATTATCGCGTACTTTGCCAATAACCCCGTTGCTGCCAACCTGTTGATGGTGTTTATCCTGATCATGGGCTTGATCAGCTACAACACCATTCAGCGGCAGATGTTTCCAAATATAGAAATTAACTATATTACCGTTTCTGCTGTTTATCCCGGCGCGTCTCCGCAAGAGATTGAAGAAGGGATCCTAGTCAAGATTGAAGAAGCGTTAAAGGACGTAACGGAAATCAAAAAAGGAGTATATCGTGCTGCTCGTGGTAGTGGCAGTGCTCAGCTAGAAATTTATAAAGATGAAGACCTTACTGAGGTTGAAGATAAGATCCGTACTCGCGTTAATAGCATTGCAACGTTTCCGGCGTCAATGGAGCCGGTGCAAGTGCAAATGGTCGAGTTCCGTCAAAACGTGGTGGATATCGCGTTAAGTGGCGATTTACCTATTAGCGAGCTTAAACCCATCGCCAAAGAAATTGAGGATGAGCTACTTGAGATCCCGGTGATTTCATTAGTCGACCGTTCCACGCCCAATTATGAAATTGGCATTGAAGTGGATCCAGATGCTCTTCGTCGCTACAACCTTACTATTAGTGATATCAGTACTGCAATTAGACGCTATTCAACCAATATTTCAGCCGGACAGATCAGAACGGAGTCGGGCATTATTGCGGTGCGGGTTGAAAACCAAATGTACCGTGGCACTGAGTTTAGAAATATTCCCGTAAAAGTCGGTGATAACGGCGCGAAAATTTTGCTGCAGGATGTGGCAATCATAAAAGATGGTTTAACGGAGGGGGAATATTATTTCAGTCTAAATGGTAGTAATGCAGTATTTTTATCCATTAAGGCCACTAAAGATCAGAATATGATCCCCATCGCCAAAGCAGTGCATGAGTATATTGATAAGAAAAATGCAGAGTTACCTGCGGGCCTTATCATCGAGCCTATCGTGGACATGACTTACTATCTTAATGCCCGTTTAGAAATGATGAAAAATAACATGATCCAAGGGGCGTTATTAGTCGCGATTATGTTGACCTTATTCTTACGTTTTAAGTTAGCACTGTGGGTAATGATAGGCCTTCCCGTGTGCTTCTTAGGGGCTTTCCTGTTTATGCCCGCGCTCGGGATCAGCATCAATATTGTCTCATTGTTTGCCTTTATTATGGTACTGGGGATCGTGGTGGACGATGCCATTGTCATAGGTGAGTCCGCTTACTCGGAAATTGAGCGCAAAGGCCATAGCGTACAAAATGTGGTGCTAGGGGCGAAGCGAGTAGCAACTCCTGCGACTTTTGGGGTGTTAACCACGATTGCTGTATTTGCTCCTATGCTGTTTTCATCTGGCCCAGAAAGCGCCTTCTTTAAGTCAATTTCTGGCGTGATTATTTTGTGCTTAATATTTAGCTTAATCGAGTCGAAGTGGATCCTTCCGGCACATATTGCCCACACTAAGATTAAGCCAATGCGTAAAAATAGTCGCCGTGCCGCATTCAATAAAAAGTTCTTTGCTTTTGTAAATGGGCCGTACCGCCGCTTTATTACTCGTTGCGTAGAATGGCGCTGGACAGTGCTATTAAGCTTTATTGCCATGCTGATTTTCAGCATGAGTTTAGTCACCTCTAATCTGGTGCGTTTTATTCCCTTCCCTAAAGTCCCGGAGGACTACCCGCGTATTCAGATCACCATGAATGACAATGTTTCCGATCAGCAAACCATCACAGCAATGCGGGCCGTTGAGGAAATGATGCTGCGCGTCGATAGGGAAATTGAGCAAGAGTTTGGTCAGGGCATGATTAAAGACGTGTACGCTTGGAATGAAAGTCGTACCAAAGGCCAAGTACTCACTTCATTGGTAGACGAAGAGCTACGTCCATTTACTGCGTTTGAGTTAGCACGCCGCTGGCGCGAATCGATGCCAGAGATCACGGCAGTTAAATCGATTGTGGTGACCGATAGTGTTGGTGGTAACGGTGGTGGTGAAGGTGAATTTGGCTATCGCTTAATGGGCTCTGATATTGAAACCCTAAACGCAGCCGGGCGACAGTTAATTTCGCAGCTACAACAGCAACCGGGTTTATTTGATATTAGCTCCAGTATTGACCCTGCCAGTAAAGAAATGCAGCTGGCACTTAAGCCTGTGGCATATGAATTAGGCTTACAGCTTGCCGATGTCGCCATTCAGGTGGGCAATAGCTTTTATGGTGGCGAGGCGCAGCGCGTGATCCGTGACGGTGAAGAAATTAAAGTCATGGTGCGCTACCCAGAACTGGACCGTAAAGCCTTGGCGTCATTGAAACGCACTATCATCACCACACCGCAAGGCAAAGAAGTCATGCTAGGGGATGTGGTGGAGTTCACGGAAAAGCCGGGTGTCAATTATATTCGTCGTGAAGATGGCTTTAGAACGGTTTATGTTTACGGCAGTATCGATGAAGAAGTGATTGAACCCGATGCCGTGGTTGAAAATATCGAAGAGAATATTTTACCGGGCTTGCTGAAGCAGTTCCCCAGCGTGACCACCAAACTCGGTGGCAGCGTGGAAGAACGCCAAGCGCAAACCAATGAGCAGCAGCTGTTTTTTGCTGCCGGCATGCTGATGGTTTATATCCTCTTAGCGGTGCCGTTAAAGAGCTACTCACAACCCTTAATTGTGATGTCGGTGATCCCGTTCAGCTTAGTCGGCGCGTTGTGGGGCCACTTAATCTTCGATTTAGACATGAGCACCATGTCGGTGTTTGGCTTGGTGGCTGCAGCCGGGGTAGTGATTAATGACTCCTTGGTTATGACCGACTTTATTAACCAAGCTCGCGCTCAGGGTGTGAAATTAAAAGATGCGGTTATTGAGGCGGGGTGTGCGCGCTTTAGGGCGATAACCCTGACCTCAATCACTACCTTTGCTGGGGTGTTACCGATTATCTTTGAGACCAGTTTGCAGGCACGCTTTGTGATCCCAATGGCGGTATCACTAGGTTTTGCGGTCTTGTTTGCCACATTAATCACCTTGGTATTGGTGCCTGCACTTTATATCATCCTAACCGATGTTAAAGGAGTGGGGTCGAGCATTAAGGCTAAAATCCGGCGCTCAAGAGGCAAGTCTAAAGACGAACCTTTAGAAGAAGCCGAAGCCTAGCGAAACCACGAAGTGGCAAAAGCCGAGTAGTTCAACTACTCGGCTTTTTTGTTGGTTTTTTCGAAACTCGGTTCGGTGTTACACTGAGACAAAATAACAACGTAGGATGACTCGCTGGTGCAGGAAACAACTCAACCGCAAGCAAAGAAGCAGGCAAAAAGCCTTACTCATCATAACCATGAACGTATCGACCAATATTACTGGATGCGTGACGATAGCCGAACAGACGCTGAAGTTCTCGATCATTTACGCGCTGAAAACGCCTATT
Organism: Pseudoalteromonas 'SMAR'; assembly: GCF_048515945.1. Taxonomy (NCBI): domain Bacteria; kingdom Pseudomonadati; phylum Pseudomonadota; class Gammaproteobacteria; order Alteromonadales; family Pseudoalteromonadaceae; genus Pseudoalteromonas; species Pseudoalteromonas 'SMAR'. The sequence goes on along the minus strand of NZ_JBLWMW010000036.1, from coordinate 9,122 downwards.
GTGAGGCACAAATGGCGCCCCACCAAGCACTGAAAACTCAGCTGTTTGAAGAAATGAAAGGGCGCATCGTCAAAGACGACAGTTCAGTACCAGCAAAAGATGGTAACTATTGGTATGTTAGTGAGGTGAATGGTGATGATGAGTATGCCAAGCACTTTCGTGCTACTGACGAAGCATTAAGCGATAAGACTTTGCTGTTAGATGTCAATCAGCTGGCCGCGGGCAACGAGTTTTATGACATTGGAGATATCACCGTCAGCCCCAACGAGCAGCTGCTGGCTTACAGTGAAGATCTCGATGGCCGCCGCATTTACACGTTGAAATTTCTTGATTTACAAAGCAATACCTACCTAGAAGACACCCTCGAAAACACTGAAGGTCAGGTGGTGTGGGCGAACGATAATAAAACCGTGTTTTACGTCAAAAAAGATCAGCAAACCTTGCTGGGCTTTCAGGTATACCGCCATGTGCTTGGCACGCCGCAAGCCGATGATGTACTGGTGTATGAGGAGCATGACCGTCAGTTTTACATGGGTCTTGGGAAAAGCCGCGATGAGAGCGCTATTTTCATTTACTTGGCGGCGACAGAAACGTCGGATCAGCTGATGCTCAATGCCAATAACCCAAGTGGTGAGTTTACCTCATTACTGCCTCGTGAAGAGGGGCATGAATATGGCTTAGAAAAGTTTGGCGAGCATGTTTATATCGTCAGTAATAAAAACGCCAAAAACTTTAAGCTCGTTCGAGCAAGTGTAGAGAGCGCAGCGGATCCCAGCCAATGGCAAGAACTGGTGGCGCACCGCGAGCATGTTCTAATCGAAGGGTTGGAGTTATTCGATAGCCACTTTGTGGTGACTGAGCGGGAGCAGGGACAAATTCGCTTTGTGGTGCACGACTACCAGGGTCAAAGTTACCACCTAAACTTTGACGATGCCTGTTACTTTGCCACCATAGGCAATAACCCAGAGCCCAGCGCTGATTTTATCCGTATCCAATACTCGAGTATGACCACCCCCAATACGGTGTATGATTGCGATTTAACCACGGGTAAAAAAACACTTAAAAAGCAGCAACAGGTGCTTGGAGATTTCCATCCTGAGCACTACCACTCTGAGCGCCTTCACATCCGCGTGCGTGACGGTGAAAGCGTGCCTGTGTCTTTGGTGTATCGCAAAGACAAGTTTCAACAAGATGGTAGCAACCCATTGCTGCAATATGGCTATGGTTCGTATGGTATTACCATCGACCCTAACTTTTCTAGCCAGATTTTAAGCTTACTTGACCGTGGTTTTGTCTATGCTATTGCCCACATTCGTGGCTCAGAAATGCTAGGGCGCGAATGGTATGAGCAGGGCAAAAAAGCCCATAAACAAAACACCTTTAATGATTTTATTGATGTCACCAAAGCACTTGTCGAGCAAGGCTATGGCTCGAAAGATAAGGTCTTTGCTTCAGGTGGCAGTGCCGGTGGTTTGTTGATGGGGGCGATTGCCAATCAAGCGCCAGAATTGTATCTAGGCATTGGCTGCCATGTGCCTTTCTTAGATGTCTTAACCACCATGCTTGATGAGTCTATTCCGCTCACCACCAATGAGTACGATGAATGGGGAAATCCCAATAATGAAGCGGATTATCAAACCATTTTAGCTTATTCACCTTATGACAACATCAAAGCGCAGGCGTATCCCAATATTTTAGTCACTACAGGCCTTCACGATTCTCAAGTACAGTACTGGGAGCCGATGAAATGGGTGGCAAAATTAAGAGAATATAAAACGGATGATAACTTGCTGCTATTTAAAACCGATATGGACTCGGGTCACGGTGGCGCTTCAGGTCGCTTTAAAAGCCTTCATGAGCGGGCGTTAGAAATGGCATTCTTTATTGCTTTATTAGGTAAGTAAGCCTAAAGGCGCTGCTTGCCGCAAGAGCGGCAAGCAGCGCTACTAATTAGTTTAGGTAGGCTTTTAACATCCACACTAGCTTTTCTTGTTCCTTGATGTAGTCGCTCATTAGCGCGGCGGTCCCTTCGTCTTCCGCTTCACCTGCTTGAGTCAGTATTTCACGTTGCATGGTGATCAGCGTGGTGTAGCCATCCAGCAACGTTTCCAAGGCTTCAATGCCATCGCTAATGCCTTTGGCTTCTTTAATTTTGCTGGTTTCTAAGTAGTCCGAGAAAGCGTGCAGCGGTGCCCCTTCAATGGTTAAAATACGCTCGGCTATCTCATCGACTTTTTCTAATAACAGCGTGTAAATTTCTTCAAACTTTAGGTGTAGTTCGAAAAACTCACGACCTTTAATATTCCAGTGAAACCCGCGGGCATTCATATACTGAATTTGGTAGCTGCTTAGCAAGGTATTCAGAGAACTGACCAGTGCTTGTGTTTTGTCTTTATCTAAACCAATTGAATTAATGTTTGTCATGCGATGCTCCTTGTTGATTCACTCTTAGTATGGCGCAACTATACTTACTTGCCCAATGACTTAAATCAAACCTATTAATCTAAAAAATCAATCAAAAATAAATTTACGTTTCGATTTCCAATATAACTAGAGGTTGGGATGACAGTGAAAAAAACAAGGTCGTGAGGAATAAAGCTTGCCAAATTTTGTCCAACAGAATGGAAAACACAGCAAATTTGATCTGGCGCAATTTGCTGGCACAGCTGCGATTTCTAAGGTTTGAAAGTTGATTTAGGTCAAATTATCGGCAACTCATGAGCGCATAATGAACTTAACCGAACACGAAAGTAGCGTGTTTATTCTATTCCGATAGTTGAGGAAATGACCATGCAAGGTAAAACAAAATCCGAACATAAAATGGAACTCGTGGTAGTGGTTATCGCTTTATTAGCGTTTGTTGTGGGCTTGGTTGGGCATTTAGCCGGAGCCAGTATTGCTAACTCAGATACCTTTGGTTATATAGCAGCTCCTGTGCCGCTTATCACTGGGATCATTGCCTTTATCGCTTATAAAGTCGCGGCAAGCGCAGAGCATTAAGGCTGAGCTAAACGCTCACAGATGTAATCCATAACGGCGCGGGAATAAAGCATGCTGGTGTGGCTGAGGTGAAACACCTTATGCTCGGCCATGCCACTGAGCTTGGTTTCTTCCAGTAACACCGTGCCGTCGGACTTACTGCCTTTTTGCAGCAGTGGCATCAGCCCTATGGGTAGATCACCTGCGATACTGTAGAGCTGCGCAGCAAACGGCCAGTCATGGTTTTCGGTTAGTAAAAACTCCACGCTGTTCTTTAATAGTAACTCTAAGCCCTTGTCATGCATATGCTTGGCAATGGCGCTGCCCTTATGTGGTGTCCCTAAGGTCACCACTTTTTTTACTTGCTTACTGGCACTAGAGCCGCGCTCGAGATAGGCACGTGCGACTAGCCCTCCCATTGAATGACACACTAAGGCTGCCTGAGTATCGGCAATAAAGGCATCAATTTTGGCAAAAATGCTGTCGCGGTCGGGCGTTAAGGTGTTGTAGCTCAGGTTGAGCGTGCGGTAACCCGACTTTTCTAGCTTCGCACTCAATGGTTTCATCACAAACCCCGACATATACAAGCCATGCAACACCACAATGCTGTCGATGGGGCGAGATAAAGCGTGCTGTTGTGGCCAAGCTGCGTCGCTCATTGAATATCCTAAACTATTTCAGGGAGTGCTAGCCGTGAGTGTACCATTACCAAGTGAACAGGAAATGGCTAATTGACCTTTTAGTTGCAAAAATAGCTGAGATCAGAGCTGTTAGTCAAAACCTCAAAAGGCCAAATGGTGAAAGAGCTAATGGATCGTAATATTCAAATCGCCACCGCCATTGAGCAGCAAAGTGTGGTGATTGAAGAGATTAACAAAAGCATCATTCATATCAATGATATTTGTGTTGAAGTGGGGAGCTTTTCCAGCAAACAATTTAGTGCTTCTGAGGAACTGGCTGATAATGCTCATGAGCAAGAAACCTTGCTGTCGAAATTTACTTTGTGAGCACTTACTATTTTAAGTTTACCTAGCAAAGCAAATTATATGGCTGGAGGCATCTAGACAACAAATGCGGTTTTTACTGCATTTGCTCGAAGAAGTCTAGTAGCTATACGTTAGCCAGATTTGTATGTGGTATCATAACTGAATAACAGCAGTTTTAGCTTAATACAGATTTAACATGGGTAAGTAACATGGCGATACAATGGTTTCCGGGACACATGAACAAGGCGCGCAATGAGATCAAAGAGATCATGCCGCAAGTGGATGTCATTATTGAGGTATTAGATGCCCGCATACCTTACAGCAGTGAAAACCCCATGGTGGGGCAATTGCGCGGTGACAAGCCGGTGATCAAAATCATGAACAAAGCCGACTTGGCCGACCCTGAGATGACTGAGCAGTGGATGGCATATTTTGAGCAAGAAAGTGGCGTGAAGGCGCTGGCTTTGAGCCATGACAAGGGCAATGACGTTCAGCGTATTAATGCCTTATGTAAAAAGCTGGCTCCGCATAAGGTGGGACAAGACAAACAGCTTAAAGCCATGATCATGGGCATCCCAAATGTTGGTAAATCGACACTTATCAATCACTTGGCTGGTCGGATTGTCGCAAAAACCGGCAATGAGCCTGCTGTGACTAAGGCGCAGCAACGGATCCGCCTAGACGATGGCATTATGCTTTACGACACCCCTGGCATGCTTTGGCCAAAAGTAGAAAACGAAAACTCGGGCTATCGCTTAGCAGCAACAGGTGCCATAAAAGACACCGCCATCAACTACGAAGAAGTGGCCAGTTATACCGCAGAGTATTTGTTAAAGGCCTACCCAGAGTTACTGCGAACACGCTATAAGGTTGACGAGCTGCCGGATTGCGATTGGACCTTTATTGAAATGGCGGGACGAAAGCGTGGCTGTTTGCGCAGTGGTAATCAAGTTGATACTCACAAGATGTCGGAGATTTTGATCAACGAATTGCGCGATGCGATATTGGGGCGTATTACTATGGAAACCCCAGAGATGCGTGAGCGTGAAGAGCAAATGGTTGCCGAGCTCAGAGCGCAAGCTGAGGCGAAAAAGGCGGCGAAAGAGGAAGAGAAGCGTCAGCGCCGTGCGCGAGCGCGTAAAAATCGTCGTTAAGCCGCGAGCTTAGTTTGGTTTCTACCTTGTTTGGCTTTATATAACGCGGCATCGGCACGTTTTATAAAGCCATCTTCAGACTCATCAATGTGATATTGTGCTACGCCTATACTCACCGTGACTTTGACCTCGCATGGGGCTTGCGCTAACGCCTGGTGTATTTTATCAGCGATGTTAGCCCCTTGCTCAAGATTGGTTTTAGGCAGTAGCACCATAAATTCTTCACCGCCCCAACGACAAACTTTGCCCTCACCACCAATCTGTTGTTTGCAGACATCAGCAAAACACTTTAACACTCTGTCGCCAACCACATGACCATGTTGATCATTCACTTGTTTGAAATGGTCGATATCCATCATTAGCATGGTCACCGGCAATGCCTGGTTGCGTGCCTTAGCCATATGGGCTTGCAAAAAAAGTTCAAAGGCTTGGCGGTTAAAAGTCTCGGTCAATTTATCGAACTTCGCCATTTTCTCTAAGCGCTTTTGATAGTGGTTAAAAGTCAGCTGGGCAATCACCAAAATACATAAGGTTACTAGGCTACCCACCCATAGCTTGGTGGTCAGAATACTTTCGATGGCGTCGGCCTTTTGTAGTCGCTGTTCAACCACTAAACGCCACCCCAGATCAGCTATAAAGCGGCTATGAACAAAGGTGGTTTGCTGATCGTTTTCTTGGTGAAACTGATGGTTGGGTTGTGTAAGAATTTGTCCAGCTTGGGTTGGAAAGCGGCTTTGGATATTGCCACCAATGGCGTTGTCATAAAATAATAAGCGCCCTTTATGGTCGATAAAGTACACCTTACGAGCATAGGTTTTTTGGTATTGCTCGATCAACACTTGTAAATCCGCCAGTAACACGCCCACGCCGATAATGCCTTTCACTTCACCTTGATGCATTATTTTATGATTCACATACACAATTGCTTGGTTATTATCCCGCGGGTCTATGTCGACATTGAGGTTGTAGTCTTGGCTTCCTTGAGTGCTGGCACGGTACCAATGGTTCTGCTCATCGCGTAGATCCAGTGTTTGCTTATTGCTGTTGTAGTGATAGTAGGTAAGCGTGTCATCATCGACAACAAAGCTGGTCTTAGCGTTATGCAGCTGTCGTACAGATTCTAGGAAATCGAATAAGGCGGCTTCACTGCGTGTATCTGAGGCCAGCCAGCGTTTGACAAAGGTATTATGTGCCATTTGTTTGGCGGCGATGATCGGTGCTTGCAGGCGTTTTTGAATATCGATATCGATGAGGTGACTGGTGAGTGGCAGGGCGTCATCTTGAATACCACTGTATAGTGACTGCTTAGTATGCTCGATACTAACCCAGCTGGTAAAAATAAATCCAACCAGCAATAACAAACTAAGTAGCAAATTATAACGATATCGCGGTGCGTTCATCAGACTGCAGATTTGCTGAAAACTCTATCATACTGAGAGATGGCGATGGTGACTATTACACGGGATTACAGCAATAAAAAAAGCCCTAAATAGGGCTTTTTGATTCATATCTACCGTCACCGATATGAGCAATGTAGCAAGTAAAATGTGGGGTGTTAGGTTTGCGTCTGGGGTGCAAGTGCGCCTAACATCCTTGGTAGTTATGGCTACCAGCCATGTTTCGGGTCAAGAAACAGTGGTCTCAACTACTACGTCTTAATGCAGCGAGAAAACAAAACAAGCCGTCACTCTTGCCTTGTTGAGATTGATTATCAGTTAGATCTTACTGACTGTCAACCATGTTTTTGAAAATAATTCTTATTTAGATCTATCTGTTTGAGTCCGCTGTATTTTTATATTTTGAGTGTGTTGTGTTTATTATGTTACTTGGTTGTGTTTTTTGTTTGGAAAGAGGTTGCAGTAAGCAGAGAGCTTGGTATTAAAATCGCCTCGTACATCACGATTGCTTTACTTGAACGGTCTAATGCAATGGGGTGGAGATGAACAGTTTCTTAGTGCAAAAGCCTTTATGGCTGGTGGACGTCGCGCAGTTATTCCTGAGCTTACTGTAGTTGATGTTTCCAGAGAGTCTTGCCCATACAATGCTACACCTTTTGAACACGCCTAGTTAAGGCGCTTCTTTAAACTACTTTAAATTTGAAAGTGCAATGTAAGCCTTTAAGGGACATAAGGGTTAACATCTAACCATTAATAATTGATTAGGCAGTATTGAAACCGATAAGTGCGCCCACTTTTCATTAATTGATGATAACGTCGATGTTCAGCATGCGTTTTTATTTGGTCAGCAGGTATTTTGAGCAATAATGCGCTGAGAAAATCACCGAAATGCCGCGTTTAGCTGACAATTTTCCCAATAACAAGCACCTAACTATAAGCTGCCAGAGGAAAAAGTCCGACTGTGGTTTCGCATTAGAAACTTTTTCGTGAATTGATTGCATTTTAGGCGACTTCAAGGATGATGTTCGCTACAAGAGGTGATATACTCCCGCCGAATAATTTTTCTACTTTAAATAGAGTAAAACAATGGCAGATTTATCGAAATACAGAAACATTGGTATTTTCGCGCACGTTGATGCGGGTAAAACTACCACCACTGAGCGTATTCTAAAGCTTACTGGTAAAATTCACAAAACTGGTGAAGTACACGACGGTGAGTCAACTACTGACTTCATGGATCAGGAAGCTGAGCGTGGTATTACTATCCAATCAGCAGCGGTAACTTGTGAGTGGAAAGGCCACCGTTTAAACGTTATCGATACTCCTGGACACGTTGACTTCACAGTAGAAGTATACCGTTCACTTAAAGTACTTGATGGTGGTATCGGTGTATTCTGTGGTTCTGGCGGTGTTGAGCCGCAATCAGAAACTAACTGGCGTTATGCGAACGAATCAGAAGTAGCACGTTGTATCTTTGTAAACAAGCTAGACCGTATGGGTGCTGACTTCTACCGCGTAGTTGAGCAAGTGAAAAAAGTACTAGGTGCAACGCCACTTGTAATGACTCTGCCTATCGGTATCGAAGACGAATTCAAGGGTGTAGTAAACATCATTGAAAAGAAAGCGTACATCTGGGATGACACAGGCCTTCCAGAAAACTACGAAATCACAGACATTCCTGAGGACATGGTTGATGACGTTGAAGAGTACTACGAGCAGCTAGTTGAAACTGCAGTAGAGCAAGACGATGACCTAATGGAAGCGTACATGGAAGGTGAAGAGCCGACTATTGAACAGCTTAAAGCGTGTATCCGTAAAGGTACTCGTGACCTAGCGTTCTTCCCAACTTACTGTGGCTCTGCATTTAAGAACAAAGGTGTACAACTAGTACTAGACGCAGTTGTTGATTACCTACCTTCACCAACTGAAGTTGATCCTCAGCCACTTACTGACAAAGAAACTGGTGAGCCTACTGGTGAAGTTGCAACTGTTGACGCTGATGAGCCACTAAAAGCGCTTGCGTTCAAAATCATGGACGACCGTTTCGGTGCACTTACGTTCATCCGTATCTACTCTGGTCGTATGAAAAAAGGCGATACAGTACTTAACTCTGCAACAGGTAAAACTGAGCGTATCGGCCGTATGGTTGAGATGCAAGCAGACGAGCGTAACGAACTAACTGAAGCTCAAGCAGGTGACATCATTGCAGTTGTGGGCATGAAGAACGTTCAAACAGGTCACACACTATGTGATCCTAAGCACGAATGTACACTAGAAGCGATGATCTTCCCTGATCCAGTAATCTCTATCGCGGTAGCACCTAAAGATAAAGGTGGTAACGAGAAGATGGGTATTGCTATCGGTAAGATGGTTGCAGAAGATCCGTCGTTCCAGGTTGAGACTGACGAAGATTCAGGTGAAACTATCCTTAAAGGTATGGGTGAGCTTCACCTAGACATCAAGGTAGACATCCTTAAGCGTACTTACGGCGTAGACCTAATTGTTGGTCAGCCTCAGGTAGCTTACCGTGAGACTATCACGCAAGAAATCGAAGACAGCTACACGCACAAGAAGCAGTCTGGTGGTTCTGGTCAGTTTGGTAAGAT
>NZ_JBLWMW010000035.1:0-44253 GCF_048515945.1 Pseudoalteromonas 'SMAR' | reverse complement strand
TTTGGCGTTGATATCCATCCTGCTTGTAAAGTCGGTCATGGTATTATGTTTGACCATGCCACTGGCATTGTGATCGGCGAAACCGCGGTGATTGAAGACAACGTCTCTATCTTGCAGTCTGTAACACTCGGCGGTACAGGTAATGAGCAGGGCGACCGTCACCCGAAAATTCGCGCCGGTGTTTTGATTGGTGCAGGTGCGAAAGTGCTTGGCAATATTGAAGTGGGCGAGGGGGCAAGAATTGGTGCAGGCTCTGTGGTACTGAGCGCGGTTGCGCCGCACACAACGGTGGTCGGTATTCCAGCCAAAGTGGTCGGCAAGCCTTCGTGCCCATGCCCGGCTGAGAGCATGAACCAAAACTTCCTCGAAGATAACAGCGAAGAACAGTTAGAGAACCAATCTATTACCTCAGCGATGCTGTAAGCGTTACGCAAGCAACGGGCTTAAGGCCCGTTGCGTAAATCACTTTAAACCGTCTACTCGAGATACAATCTCGCCATCACCAAGCTGGGTCACCAGCGGTTGGGTGCAATCCACCTCATTAATCGATTTAATTACCTTATCGCCTTGCTTGGCAATACTGTAACCGCGCGATAACACCGCCAGCGGACTCACGCCATCGAGCCTTGCACTGTTCACCGCTAATCGCTGTTGCTGCTGAGCGAGGGTGTGCTTCATGCTGTGGTGTAATTTGCTCGACAATTGCACCAAGTGTTGTTGCAAGGCTGCGATTCGGTGCTCTGGGTGGAGGCGGTTAAAGCGATGCTGTAGCACCTGCAGTTGCGATTGTTTTTGTTGTTGCTGAATAAAGTAACCACGGGTCAAGCGCTGTTGTAATTCATCAAGACGTTGGCTTTGTTGCATCAACTGATTTTTAGGGTGTTGTAATTGCAACCGCGCAGCGAAGTTAGCGAGCTGCTGATCGGCTTGCTTTACTCGGCGCTGAAATGCTTGGCGCAACTGCATGACCAGGTTAGTGGTTTGTTGTTTTAGTGCCTCAGAGTCTGGGCTCACTAATTCGGCCGCCGCAGATGGCGTGGGGGCGCGAACGTCGGCAACATAATCAGAAATAGTGGTGTCAATCTCATGGCCTACGGCACTGATCACGGGGAGCTGGCTGGCGAAAATAGCGCGCGCTACCGATTCTTCGTTAAAGCACCACAGGTCTTCCAGCGAACCGCCGCCACGTCCAACGATCAACACGTCCACTTCGTTGCGTTGGTTGGCCAGTTGAATTTGCTTGCAAATATGCTGTTGCGCTTCTGTGCCTTGCACCAGTGCAGGGTAGATAACCACCTCTAATTGTGGAGCACGGCGTTTCAGTACCGTTAAAATATCCTTGATGGCAGCACCGGTGGCTGAGGTCACAACACCAATGCGATGGATGTGTTGCGGCAATGGTTTTTTATAGTGACTAGCAAATAACCCTTCGCCCGCTAGTTGCATCTTTAGGGCATCAAATTGTTGCTTTAGTAACCCCTCACCTGCGGGAGCCAGCTGCTCAACAATCAGTTGATAATCGCCTCGAGGTTCATACACGGAAACCCGGGCCTGCACCATCACCTGCTCACCGTTGCTCGGGCGGTGTTTGCAATAGCGATTATTGCCACGCCACATGGCGGCTTTTATTTGTGCTTTGTCGTCTTTAAGAGAAAAATACCAGTGGCCTGAGGCGGGGGCAACAAAGTTGGAGACCTCTCCGGTGAGCTGCACGGAGGCAAAACCTTGCTCTAATAAAGTCCGAATTTCTCTATTAAGCTTTGAAACTGAATAGGTTTTGTTATTGCTCGGGTATGCCATCTCAACCTCCATAAAAAATTCATGCTTACTTTATCATATTTTTTGCTAAATTTTATTTACTCCCATAAGGAACGCTGATAAAATTCGCACGCAATTCCTTATACTCAGTCCATTTGAGAGAAGCCGCGAACATGCTAAGAATTGCACAAGAAGCCCTTACTTTTGACGACGTACTTTTAGTACCCGCTCATTCAACTGTTCTTCCTCACACAGCAAACCTGAAAACGCGTTTGACCAGTGAGATCGAATTAAATCTACCGCTTGTTTCCGCTTCAATGGATACGGTAACAGAAGCCCGCTTGGCAATTGCCCTAGCGCAAGAAGGTGGCATGGGTTTTATCCATAAAAACATGACCATCGAAGAGCAGGCTCGCAATGTCCGTAAAGTGAAAGCCTATGAAGCAGGCATTATTTCTTTCCCAGTGACCGTGACCTCTGACTTAACCATTGCTGATGCTATGGAACTGGCCAGAGAGAAAGGCTTTTCTGGTTTCCCAGTTGTGGGTGCCAATAACCAACTGGAAGGCATTGTAACCAGCCGCGATATGCGTTTTGAAACTAAGCTGGAAAAGCCTGTAGCTACGGTAATGACCAAAAAAGAAGACTTGGTCACCGTGAAAGAAGGCGCATCACGAGAAGAAATTCTTGGCTTAATGCACGAACACCGCATTGAGAAGATTTTGGTGGTTGATGACGCTTTTGCTCTTAAAGGCATGATCACTGTTAAGGATTACCAAAAGGCACAAGAAAAGCCAAACGCGTGTAAAGACGAGCAAGGTCGCTTACGCGTTGGTGCCGCAGTAGGTGTTGGCGCTGGTACTGATGAGCGTATTGCTGCTTTGGTTGAAGCAGGTGTTGATGTGCTATTAATCGACACTTCACACGGTCACTCTCAAGGCGTAATTGACCGCGTTAAAGCAACCCGTGAAGCCTACCCAGATTTACAAATTGTTGCCGGTAACGTGGCCACTAAAGCAGGCGCTATTGCACTTGCTGATGCTGGTGTAAACGCCGTAAAAGTAGGGATTGGCCCAGGTTCAATTTGTACTACGCGTATTGTCACGGGCTGTGGGGTACCACAAATTACGGCCATTTCAGATGCGGTTGACGGTCTGCAAGGTCGCAATATTCCAGTTATTGCTGACGGCGGTATTCGCTTCTCAGGCGACATCGTAAAAGCATTAGTGGCTGGTGCCTCGTGTGTGATGGTCGGTTCAATGTTGGCAGGTACTGAAGAATCTCCAGGCGAAGTTGAGCTATACCAAGGCCGTTACTACAAATCATACCGTGGTATGGGCTCGCTTGGCGCAATGAACCAAAAAGAAGGTTCTTCAGACCGCTATTTCCAAAAGAGCGATTCTGCTGACAAATTGGTACCGGAAGGTATTGAAGGACGTGTTGCCTATAAAGGACCAATCGCGACCATTATCCATCAGCAAATCGGTGGTATTCGCAGTGCCATGGGGCTAACTGGCTGTGCCACCATCGAAGAATTAAATACTAAGCCAGAGTTTGTACGAGTTACTTCTGCTGGTATGGGTGAGTCGCACGTTCACGACGTGCAAATCACCAAAGAGGCGCCTAACTACCGTATGGGCTAAGCCTTAAAGCGTGTCGTTGGGCTAGCAAGTTGCTAGCCCAATTTACTTTTGATAGAGGCGCATAGCGGCTTTATCCCTGTTTAGTTCCTAACTAACGAGATTATCAATGAGCAAAGATATCCACGATTCCCGAATTTTGATCTTAGATTTTGGTTCGCAATACACCCAATTAATTGCACGTCGTATCCGTGAAATTGGCGTTTACTGTGAGCTATGGGCTTGGGATGTAACGGAAGAGCAGATCCGTGAGTTTAACCCACAAGGTATTATTCTTTCGGGTGGCCCTGAGTCGACGACACTGGAAGGAAGTCCAAAAGCACCAGAGTATGTCTTTGAAGCTGGCGTGCCGGTACTTGGTATCTGTTACGGTATGCAGACCATGGCAATGCAACTTGGTGGACAAGTACATAGCTCAGATAAAAAAGAGTTTGGTTACGCCAAGGTGGAAAAAGTTGGGGACTGTAAGTTATTCGAAGCCATCGAAGACCACATTGAAGACGGCGCTGGCTTTTTAGATGTTTGGATGAGCCATGGCGATAAAGTGGCTAAGATCCCAGATACTTTCAAGACCTCAGCTAAAACAGACACTTGCCCACATGCTGCGATGTCGTGGGAAGAAAAGCGTTTTTACGGTCTGCAGTTCCACCCAGAAGTGACTCATACTCAGCAAGGTTTACGCCTGTTAGAGCGCTTTGCCATTGATATTTGTGGCTGTGAGAAGCTGTGGACCCCAGAGCAAATCATTGAAGATGCCGTTGAGCGCATTAAAGAAAAAGTCGGTGATGATGAAGTCATCCTAGGCCTATCTGGCGGTGTTGACTCGTCGGTTGTGGCCATGCTTATCCACCGCGCGATTGGCGACAAGCTAACGTGTGTGTTCGTTGATAATGGCCTGTTACGTTTAAATGAAGGTCAGCAAGTGATGGATATGTTCGGCGATAAGTTCGGCTTGAACATCATCAAAGTTGACGCTGAAGAGCGCTTCTTAAACGCACTAAAAGGGCTTAACGATCCGGAAGATAAGCGTAAAGCGATTGGTCATACTTTCATTGAAGTCTTTGATGAGCAAGCCAGTAAGCTTAGTAATGCGAAATGGCTAGCGCAAGGTACCATTTACCCTGACGTAATTGAGTCTGCTGCATCTGCAACGGGTAAAGCCCATGTGATTAAGTCTCACCACAACGTGGGTGGCTTACCTGAAGACATGGAGATGGGCTTAGTAGAGCCGCTGCGTGAGCTGTTTAAAGACGAAGTACGTAAAATTGGCTTGGAGCTAGGCTTACCGTATGACATGCTTTATCGTCATCCATTCCCGGGCCCGGGCCTAGGTGTACGTGTACTGGGCGAGATCAAAAAAGAATACTGCGACTTACTGCGTCGTGCTGATGCTATCTTTATTGAAGAGCTGCATAAAGCGGATCTTTACCACAAAGTATCACAAGCGTTTGCGGTATTCCTACCTGTACGCTCTGTGGGTGTGATGGGCGATGCCCGTAAGTATGACTGGGTAGTGTCGTTGCGCTGTGTGGAAACCATCGACTTTATGACGGCTCGCTGGTCACACCTTCCGTATGAGCTGCTAGGCCAAGTATCTAATCGCATTATCAATGAGATTGATGGCATTTCTCGTGTGGTTTACGATGTTTCAGGCAAACCGCCAGCCACCATCGAGTGGGAATAATGCCATAAGCGAGTAAAGTAGCGTTTAAGAAAAGGGCGAATATGGTAAATATTCGCCCTTTTGCTTATTTTAAAAGCAGTTGAGCTGAAAAAGTGTTTTTTTCGCTTTACCTTTATAAAAAGCTCATTATAATGCGTCGTCATTGCAGGGGCGTAGTTCCAATTGGTAGAACAGCGGTCTCCAAAACCGATGGTTGCGGGTTCGAGTCCTGCCGCCCCTGCCACTTCTTTTCTTTACAGCTTCCATTGTTTCACAGTACACTCACTAAAAATCCTATTATAACGCTATGAATCCTGTATACGCTGATATCCTTGATGTTGTGCCGGTTAAGCTCAATGCCGCATTTGCTCATTTAAATCCAAGCCATGCCACCACAGAGTCAGATAAACTTCCTGCGCTGACATTAGCAAAGCCATTATTAGACGATATCCAGCTATGTGTTGCAGCGAGTATTCGTGTGCAGCAGAGCAACACCATCGACTATCGCGACAATACCGTTTACTTGCCAAGTAACACCTTAAACGCAGCACAGAAAAGACAGCTGTGGCAACAGATCTGGAGTGCACAAGATGAACAGTAAGCTCGCAGGCTTGTTGGATTTTACCTGTGACCAGATCATGGCGGTGGAAACCGCATGCCATGAGCATCCGTGGAGTGCCAATACCATGCTGTCGTGCTTGCATGGGCGTTACTTTAACGTGGCATTGAGCGAAGGCGAGCGACTCGTTGGCTTTTTTATTGTCGAGCGAGCCGGGCCTGATTTTACTTTAATGGATATTTGTATTCATCCAGACTTCCAAGGGCAAGGTTTAGCAAAACAGCTCATGGCGGAGTTAGTCGCGCAGGCAAAACAACAGCAAGCGGAACATATTTTTCTCGAGGTAAGAGCGTCCAACCATACTGCCATTGGTTTGTACAAAAGCGTTGGCTTTGTCGAGACAGGGGTGAGAAAAAACTACTACCCCAAGGGAGCCGAACGCGAAGACGCGGTACTGATGATGTTAGCCAATATCACCCCTGCGGGATAACTTATACCAATCCGCATTAATACTTGCTCAATTTGAGGGAGCAAATTCGACGCTAACTGCGTTAAAAATTTCTCATTTAGAACAACTAAATAGCAAAATTTTCGCCTGGTTATCGCCAGAATTCTCTTGCCTCAAATAGACCTCTTAATTAATCGAATTGGTATTATTGAATGGTTTCTGCGTTCTTGACCGCGAGGGTATAGCGAATAGCCTCGCAGAGCTTAAGCAGGTAGTAATGCTTTTTGCTAGCGGCTGAGCGGCTTAAACTGCTTTCCAGTTCTCCTGCTGCCTCATGAATATTCATAAAGCCAAAACACCCTGAACTGCCTTTAATGCTGTGGGCCAGTGCTCTTAACTGATCCCACTCTTGACTGTCGTAGAGCCGTTGCAGTTGTTCTAGCTGTGCCGGCAATTTAGCCATGTAGTTATCACTTATCTGCTGAAACTTTTCACTTTGCAGTAATGTATCCCAAGCCGAGGCTTTATCATTTTGTAACTCGAGGTATGTCACCAATAAATGCTCGAGCTGGGTTCGGTCTATTGGCTTGCCCAAAGTGGCATCACAACCTGCGGCAAGGTAATTATCAATGTCATGTTTCATAACATTGGCGGTAAGCGCGATGATAGGGCCATCAAAAGCGGCGTGGCGTAGCATTTGTGTGGCTTCTTCGCCGCCCATCACCGGCATTTGCATATCCATTAATATCAGTTGATAGTCATTAACCAAGGCTTTTTCTACCGCTTCGGCACCATTGTTGACGATGTCAGGAACGATCCCCCAGTTCGACAGCAACAAGGTAATGAGCTCTTGGTTATCGGGGTTATCTTCCGCGACCAATACGTGGGCATCAATGGCGGTTGCGCTCAGTTGGTTGGGGGGCGCAACTTGTTGTTGAGCTTGCTGAAGGGTGTTGAGCCAGTTGACGTTACGGCCTGCAAAATGGCCTGCCACTTCAACCTTAAACAGGCTACCTGCACCTTGCTGACTGTCGACCAAAACGTCACCGCCTAACAGCTGTGCTAAGTTTTTCGAAATACATAATCCCAGCCCTGTGCCGCCAAAACGCCTTGTGGTGGTGGCATCTGCCTGTTCAAACGGTTTAAAGACACGGCGGATCTCACCTTCAGACATGCCAATGCCGGTGTCTTTAATACTAAAGATAAACATCTCACGCTGCTGATCAAATGCTACGTGTAAGTGCACGCCACCATACTCGGTAAACTTAACCGCATTGGTGCCTATGTTTAACAGTATCTGCTTTAGTCTGGTGACATCGGTATATAAGGTGTCTGGCAGCGGTAATTCGAACTCAGTAGAGAAGGTGAGTAGCTTATCATTGGTCATGGGCTCAATAATTGACTCAATGTCATTAACCAGAGGCAGCAAAGCAACGGCTTTTTCTTCCACTTTTAACTTTTCAGCTTCGATTTTAGAGAGGTCTAAAATATTATTAATGAGCTCTAATAGATGCTTAGAGTTGCGCAAAATGGTGTTTAAATGCTGTTTTGCATTATTGCTGTCAGGGTGTTCAATAAGTTGCTCGGTAAAACCCATTATAGCGGTAAGGGGGGTTCTTATTTCATGGCTCATATTCGCCAAAAAGCGACTTTTTAATTGGTTGGCTTGCTCGGCCTCAACAATGGCTCGCTCGAGTTGTTGATTGGTTTCCTCTAAAGCTCGAGTGCGGTTGTCGACTTTCTCTTCAAGGTGGGCTTTGTAATCTTCTAATTCCCGTTGGAAGGTGCGAATTTTTTCCACCATCAAATTAAAGTCTTTAAATAGCACGCCCACTTCATCGTTATTATGTTGTGGTAGCGCCACCATTAAATCACCTTCGCCCACTCTGTGGCTGGCCTCACCTAAAAGTTCTATGGGGTTAAGCAGAAGATTCCGCACCACGATAAAAATCATAATCGGCAAAGTAACAATCGATAAAATGACGATTAAGGCGGTGATCAGGCTAATGGTTTTACCCGAGCGATAGAGTAGCGACTTGGGGATGGTCGATATGTAGTAATAGCCGCCGCTCAATTGGGCACTGTAAGTCATGCGTTCAGAGTCATCGATGCTGTTGATCACCATCGACTGCAGTTGACCTAAATCTGCAATTTGACTAATTTCATCCACCTCACTGGCACTTAGATATAAACCGATAAGCTGGTTATTGGAGCTAAATAACACCTCGCCAGAATTACTCACTAACAGGTTGAGGGTATTGTCATAAGGCGCTTCTAAAATGCTGGTGCTTAATAAAGAAGGCGAGACCTGGACCACCACATAGCCCCGTTGTCGGGGTTGCTTGAGATTAAAGTCGACACCAAACACCTGCTGCACAAAATAAAGCTGGGTGCCGGATGACGTTGGGATCATAAATTGGTGCTGTCTGAGGTTGCTGTTGAGCACTTGCTCAGTAAAAGGATAACGGCTGGGGGCTTGCCCAAGTACAGAAGAATAAAACGCATCGCTGCTGCCATCAGGGGTAAGCAGGTTGATACTGATAATATCTGGGTAGGCCTCGCTGTAACTGGCGAAGACATCCATCAGTGCCCCAAGTTGCTGGGTCTTTTGCTGCTCTTGGCGACTATCAATGGCCAAATAATCGCTTAATACTGGAGAGGTAGACAGTAGCTTACTAGTGGATTGGTATACCTCAATGTAGTTAAACATCTTTTGTTGCTGTTGCTCGACAAAGCGGCTAACAATTAACTTGGCTTGTTTTTGTGTCGAGCTGGTCACATTGGTTAGAGTAAAACCACCAAGAAATAGCAGCGGTAAAATCACCAAAGGGGTGATAAACCACAGGAGTCTGACACTTAACTTGCTGGTTTTCATGAATTAATAGCTACCCTGCTGCCGTGGGGAAATTGACCATCTAAACTCATAATCATATGTATAAGCACACTATTATACAAGCTTATGCGGTGAACACAGCTGTGTATCGGTAAGCGACAGAAGACTTAATTACTGCCGACTTATAATGGCCTCAAGGCGCTGTTGTTGTAACTGCTGTTGAATGGCCTTACCTTGAAAGCCTTGCTTGATAATGGCTTGAACGTCAACTGCCTTAGTGGCGCTAAAGTAATGCTGTAAAGTGGCGCTACGTTGCTGGCACAGGCCATTTATATGCTCACAAATAAAGCAAAAGCGCGTGAGCTTTTGTGGTCTTCGCCAAGCATCGAGATTTTGCATCAGCGCCAGCCAATCAGTAGCGTCCAGGTGCGGTTGACTGAGCAGCCCGACATTTGCCAGCAGATCGTCTGCACTGTCGAGAAATAAATTAGGAACTTTGAGCTGCTTTGCTTGGGTAAGCTGTGCCGTGGAGCTGCCAGCAAAGTGCATCGCTAAGGAAAACTGTGCCACCATTGCAAATTGTGCGTCATTATCCAATTGCGCAGTGGCGTTTTGATAGTCGCGTTCGCTATTGCTGTTCCACGCGCTTAAGTAAGGTGCCACATCAGCCGTTGCTTTAAGTGCTGTTAAGGTAGTTAAAAAGTGGCCAAGAGCGCCATCTGCCATGGTTTTTTCTATTTCAAGCCAGACTCGTTCTGGGGTGAGGGTGGTCAGTTCACCTTCCGCCACCATAGTCTGCATCAGTTGCCAGGTTTCAGGGGCGATCGTAAAACCATAACTGTGATAGCGAGCGGCAAAGCGTGCGACGCGAAGTACTCTTAATGGATCCTCACTAAAAGCATCGCTGACGTGGCGCAGAATACGATCTTCAATATCGGCAATGCCGCCATAGGGATCAATCAGGGTGCCGTCTTCATCTTTAGCAATGGCATTGACGGTTAAGTCGCGCCGTATTAAGTCATCTTCCAAAGTGATGTCGGGGCCAAAGTCACAAATAAAGCCGCCATAGCCTTGGCCACTTTTTCTTTCCGTACGCGCTAAGGCGTGTTCCTCTTTGCTTTTAGGGTGTAAAAACACCGGAAAGTCTTTGCCCACCTGTTGGTAGCCAAGCCGCTCCATTTCCTCAATACAGCTGCCAACCACAACATAATCTTGCTCTTTTACTGTGCGTCCAAGTAACTCGTCTCTGACGGCTCCACCAACTAGGTAGGTTTTCATCGCTATACACCACTTTTATAACATTCAAGGTTTTATCTTGAATGGGATTTTGCCATTATAGAGCGCATATTAACAATAAAGAGACAAGTCGTGTATTTACGCTATTTTGGCTTAACCGAAAAACCGTTTTCCATCGCGCCAAATCCAGAGTTTTTATTTCTAAGTGAGCGTCATAAGGAAGCACTTGCACACCTGACCTATGGTTTAGGAGACGCCGGGGGATTTGTTTTACTCACCGGGGAAGTGGGTACGGGCAAGACCACCATAACGCGCAGCATGTTGGCAGAGCTGCCAAGCTCGACACAAGTGGCGTTTATACTCAACCCCGCACTGTCAGAGTTAGAGTTGCTGGCGACCATATGTGACGAGTTAGAAATCGATTATGACGGCGATAACGCCACCTTAAAGTCATTGACCGATGTCATTAAGCGCCGCTTGTTAGATAATCATCAGGCCGGTGGTCATACGATGCTTATCATCGACGAAGCACAGCATTTGGCCCCTGAAGTGCTGGAGCAGCTGAGACTGTTAACCAACCTTGAAACGGACCATAAAAAGCTACTGCAAATTGTCTTGGTCGGTCAGCCTGAATTGCAGCACCTACTGCAGCGCAATGAGCTACGCCAACTGGCTCAGCGGATCACCGCACGCTACCACCTGCTGCCACTAACAGAGCCGCAAGTGTTTGCCTATATTAAACACCGGCTGGAAAAGGCGGGGTGTCAACAAGCTTTGTTTCATCATGATGCCGTCGCGTATATTCATCATATTACCGGTGGTATTCCGAGATTGATAAACTTACTGGCCGACCGCTGTTTGCTAGGGGCTTACTCGGCATCACAGACCCAAGTAAGCAAAGCAATGGCAATGCAAGCCGCGCAAGAAGCTCTTCCCACCAGTATTGTGACACCGTCAACCACCACTAAACGCCCTATGCCTTGGGCTTTTCTGGCGTGGTTATTGGCTTTATTTGTCGCCGGCTTTGGTGTGGCAAGATTGGGGGGGATATAAATGTCTTATTTAACCAGCGCACTAAAACAGTCACAACAAAGCATGACCGCAGAGCAGGACTACCTGACGCAAAGGCAACATGCACAGCTGAATCGATATAAGAAAATAGCCACTATCACCGCCACAGTGGTGCTATCAGCGGCTACGTTCGCATCCGGCTATTACATTGGTAAGTTAACCCAGCCCACAGCGGCTGAAATAACAAAGCAGCAGCCTACTGCAAAAGTGGCGCCACAGTCACAACCTGAAAAGCAACCGCAGCCTAGCGAACCACAATTGGCAGCAGAGCCACAAGCAACGCAACCTGCGGCGACAGCGATTGCACCAGACCCAGCTGCTAGCGCTGCACCTCAGCCTAGCCAACAAAGCTCGGCATCGCAGCAGCATTTTCAGTGGGTGTCAGTGCAAGTTGGCGTTGATAATCAGGGCCAGCCTTTATATCAACAACAGCTGGTTCCTGTGGACGCACTGACGCAAGCCCCTGTAGTGAGCAACACGCCACAAGCTAAGTCAGCGCCAGCGGCAACTGAGGTCAGTGTGGGTGAACAAGGTGATGGTGACTATAGCGGTTATCGTGTGCTTGGTGCGCCATTGCAGCAACCAACCCAAGAGCTCGAGGGAGTGTCTGATGAGCTTAAAGAAGCGTTTGCCAATGCAGTGAAAGAAACGGAGCAAAAGCAAAGTGTTGATGTGATTTCTGCGAGCAAAACATCAGCCGCGGCTACGCCTGTGGAGCTGTTGCCGAGCAGCCTGCAAGCCAGCATTCCTAGCTTACGCTATCAAGCGCACATTTACGCTACTGAAGCCAATAAACGTTGGATAAAGATTAACAACCGGCCACTTTATGAAGGCGACAGCCTCGGCGCACTAACCGTGGTTGAGATCACTCCAGAGCAAACACGGTTTGATTTCGATGGCATTGAGTTTAGCCTACAAGCGATGCAAGACTGGCTGCCTTAAGGGAGCATGGACTGCTTAAAAAAGCGAATAAGATCGAGCTTGAACTCTTCCGGTTTAATGGCGGCTTCGAGCTCATCATTGGCTTTTTTTGACCCAAGGTCTATATCTTGCACTTCGGTGTAATGCATGTGCCGAGCGTGGTAAAACACTTTGATAACTGGCTGTAATGGTGCGCTTGGGTTACTTTTGGTGACCACACCAACCTTGCCGCTGCGCAGCTTCACCAGAGTACCTACCGGGTACACCCCAATACAGGCAATAAATTTACTCAGCAGTTGCTCATCAAAGTGGTGAGGACAGGCTTCACGCATTAGTTTGAATGCTTTGATAGGGGTTAACCCAACTTTGTATACGCGTTCAGCGGTCAGGGCGTCATAGACATCTACGATTGCAGCCATCCTCACATGTTGCGGCAGCTCATCTGCATTTTTACCATAAGGATAGCCTGAACCATCGAGGCGCTCATGGTGGTAGCCCGCAATTTCACATGCCGCCATACCAAGCCCAGCATTAACTAAAATATCGAAGCTGTATTTAGCGTGAGACTTCATTATTTTGTACTCTTGCGCCGTCAACGCTGAGGGTTTATGTAAAATGTTATCGGGAATTTCAATTTTGCCAATGTCGTGTAGTAGCGCGCCAGTGGTGAGCTCTTCGGTAAATTCACGAGAATAACCGAGGTGTTTACAGAAGATAGCCATCAACACCGCAACATTAATAGAGTGCTCAAGAAGATAAGCGTCTTTTTCACGGATCCTGGCAATACAAGATAGGGCGTCTTGGTTGCGAAAGACCGAATCAATGAAGCCACTGGCCACTTCTTTAAAAGGCGCGACGTCAATATTGCGTCCAGCTTTTATATCCTCAAATGCTTGTGATTGAATATTTTTCGCTTCTTGATGAAGTTTAACCGCTTGTTGCATCTCGACTTCGACGCTGCAGCTGGTTTGCCAAGGGTTATGAGTTGGCTTACTCGGCTTCTCGATGCTGTCGTCATGGGGGGCACTTTCATGGGGATCATGCTCCGAAAGGCGCTTACTCGGGTCGACACTGACCTCAAGCACACCGCGACGCTTAAGCGCAGCAATGCTGTCTTTGGTTCTTACCCAACCTTTGCTTTTGATGGCCACTTTACCTGTTTGCTTAACGACCCCAATGACAAACATGCCTGGCTCTAACTCATTGATTTTTAGGTTTACCGCTGACATAACGACTCCTTTAACTGTGTCTTTAAGGCTAGCAAAAGTTAGCTAA
This sequence comes from Pseudoalteromonas 'SMAR', assembly GCF_048515945.1. Classification (NCBI taxonomy): domain Bacteria; kingdom Pseudomonadati; phylum Pseudomonadota; class Gammaproteobacteria; order Alteromonadales; family Pseudoalteromonadaceae; genus Pseudoalteromonas; species Pseudoalteromonas 'SMAR'. The sequence continues at coordinate 30,849 of NZ_JBLWMW010000035.1, read as the reverse complement.
ATAGAAAGTTAAAATAGCGCAATATGATTGCTTTTTCACCGGCAAAGCCGCATGCTGATAAAAACAATAAGGAGTGTATCTTATGCGCATATCAGCCATCGCCTTAGCTCTTGCAGCGACCATGTCTTTGCCCAGCCAAGCCAATTTAGAACAACAAGTGGCCGAGGCCATGCCTAAATTAGAGTCTCTGTATCGTCACCTGCATCAAAACCCAGAGCTGTCTTATCAAGAAAAAGAAACCGCAAAAAAACTGGCTCAAGAAATGCGCCAGCTCGGTTATCAAGTAACGGAAAACGTCGGTGGCTACGGCGTAGTGGGGCTGCTTAAAAATGGTCCTGGGCCTACGGTGATGATCCGTGCTGATACCGACGCCCTGCCCATAGTAGAAGAAACCGGTAAGCCCTATGCATCTAAAGTCAAAGTAAAAGACGACAGTGGCAACACCGTTGGGGTGATGCATGGTTGTGGCCATGATATTCATATGACCAGCCTCATTGGTACTGCCGAGCAGCTAATGCAGCAAAAAGACGACTGGCAAGGCACGTTAATGTTAGTAGCGCAACCGGCTGAGGAAGTGGGTGGTGGAGCCAAAGCCATGTTAAAAGAAGGCTTGTACAGTGAGTTTGCCCAGCCAGATCATGTGCTGGGTCTGCATGTCAGTGCGTCAGTACCTGCTGGTAAAGTCGCCATTGCTCCGGGTTATGCTTTGGCCAATGTTGACTCGGTGGATATTATTGTTAAAGGCAAAGGCGGCCATGGCGCTTATCCCCATACCACGGTGGACCCAGTGGTATTGGCATCACGCATCGTTTTAGCCTTGCAAACCATCACCGCCAGGGAAGTCTCACCATTGGAGCCATCGGTGATCACGGTGGGCTCCATTCATGGTGGCTCAAAACACAACATCATTTCCAATGAAGTGAAATTACAACTGACCCTACGCTCTTATAATCCCGACGTTCGTGATCAGCAAATTGCTGCCATTAAGCGCTTAACAGCGGGGATTGCCACAAGCGCAGGCTTAGAAGCTAGCTTAATGCCTGAAGTCATTGTCCATGAAAGTGAAAGTATTCCATCGACGTACAATGACCCAGAGCTTGCTAACTTTGTCACCACTGCGATAACACAAGAAGTGGGCAGTGAAAACGTAATGGCATCAGAACCAGTGATGGCTGGCGAAGACTTTGGTTTATACGGTCGCACCGCAGAAGACGTTCCTATCACTATTTTTTGGCTAGGGGGAGTGAATCCCGCAACCTATGAGGCGGCTAAACAGTCCGGTGAGCCGCTGCCGTCGCTGCATTCGAGTAAATTTGCACCGGATTACCCGGTGGCCATTGCAACAGGCGTAAGGGCCATGACCCAAAGTGCTGTGGCACTATTTAATAAACAATAGCTGTGGCACTGTTAATAAACAATAACAGCAAAACACAAATATAAAAAAAGGAAGCCTCGGCTTCCTTTTTTCATCATCTACTTACCTAGTCTTTAACGTTTGCTACTAACATCAGCTCTCTGTTGCGTTGTAGCTTGGCAAGCATGGTATCTGCAATCGGCTTAAACTTGGCCAGCTCGCTTTTAGGTAGAGGAACTGACTTAGGTAATTCCACCGTTTTTGGATTACGGTGTACGCCGTTAACTAAAAACTCATAATGTAAGTGAGCGCCAGTTACTCGACCTGTAGCACCAACAGTACCAATCTTTTGTCCTTGTTTTACTTTTTGCCCCGTTTTGACGTGACGCTTATGTAGGTGCAGGTACTTAGTGACGTATTTACTGCCATGCTGAATAAAGACGTAATTACCGTTCAACCTGTTGTAGCCTGACTTAATGACCTTGCCTTTACCAGAGGATACCACCGGCGTGCCAACACGGGCTGCGTAGTCTATACCTCGGTGTGCCGATACGCGGCCAGTCACCGGGTGAAGGCGGCGAGGGTTGAAGCTGGAACTAATGTATTTAAAGTTAACCGGTGCTCGTAAGAAGGCTTTTTTCATGCTGCGACCTTCTGGGGTATAAAATTCACCGTCAGTATGACGAATGGCGCTGTAGCGTTCGCCTTGGTTGACAAACTCGGCGGCAACTATTTTGCCGGTACCAATTTCTTCACCATCAACGTAATGACTTTCATAGATTAACGCGAAGGTATCGCCTTTTCTGATCTCATTGGCAAAGTCGACATCCCAACCAAAGATATCAGCAAAGTTCATGATCTGGCGTTCGCTTAGACCTGCAGAAATACCAGCACTCCAGAAACTGGAGTTGATTTTACCGCCGGCTGATTTTTCCCGGGTTTCGATTTCTTTGCTTTCGATTTTAGTATGGTATTGGCCATCTGGATTAAGCGTAACAAACAAGGTGTCTGTTTTTGAAAGCACGTATTTTAACTGGGCTAATTCACCTTCGGCATTGCTGGCGAAGCTGAGTACTTCTCCTGGATGAATTTTTGTTAGCTTACGCGTTTCTGCGTTGGTATTGACCAGATTGTGTAACGTTTTGGCAGAATAACCTGCACGTTTAAAGATCAAAGCTAGGTTATCACCGGATTTGACTTTATGGTCTTTAAACTGAAATTCAGGCTGTTTCGGTGCAGCAGCCACAGGAACCTCTGGCGCGGCATCTAACTCAGTAAGCTGCTCTGTTTTTTCTGATATTTTTACTGGCAGCTCGTAACGCTTCCCAACTTCAAGGGCTTTACCGTCATTATCTTTCGATGCGGTTGCTTTTTCAGATGGGATCAGGGCAATTCCGACCATTGCAGAGAGTAAGCCGACGATAAGCATTTTATGCTTTTTGGGGAGCTTATGAACAACGTGAACCATAATGCGCCTTTTCTGCTGTCAAGAATTATTCGATATATTATTGCAGGATATACGTAATAAAGCCGTAATACCAGCGTTTTGTGCATTTAAACTCGGATAAATATAGGCTAGAATCGAGCGACTACAAGTTATAGCTGTTGGAGTGAGAATAGTGGATTTAGAAACTGCATTTGCAGAGATTAGCCGTGGTGCAGAAGAGATTTTGTTACAAGAGGAACTGAAAGAAAAGCTAAAGTCAGGTAAAAAACTGCGGATTAAGGCTGGTTTCGATCCAACCGCTCCAGATCTACATTTGGGCCACACGGTGCTTATCAATAAAATGAAGACCTTTCAGGACTTAGGTCATGAGGTGATTTTCTTGATTGGTGATTTTACCGGGATGATAGGTGACCCAACGGGAAAAAATGTCACCCGTAAGCCACTTACCCGTGAAGACGTTCTAGCCAACGCTGAGACTTACAAAGAGCAAGTGTTTAAAATTCTTGATCCGGCTAAAACCACCATTGCCTTTAACTCTGAATGGATGGAAAAAATCGGTGCTGCGGGGATGATTAAGCTTGCCGCGCGTCAGACGGTAGCACGTATGCTGGAGCGAGATGATTTTAAAAAGCGCTACGCTAATGGCCAATCCATCGCCATCCATGAATTCTTATACCCGCTGGTACAAGGCTGGGATTCAGTGACGTTAGAGGCCGATGTTGAGCTCGGCGGTACCGATCAGCGCTTTAACTTACTGATGGGCCGTGAGCTGCAAAAAGAAGAAGGCCAAAAGCCACAAACGGTACTTATGATGCCGTTGCTAGAGGGCACTGATGGCGTTCAGAAGATGTCGAAGTCTTTGGGCAATTACATTGGCATTACCGACAAACCGAATGACATGTTCGGTAAAGTGATGTCGATTTCTGATGACTTAATGTGGCGCTATTATGAGTTGCTTAGCGCTAAGTCGTTAGAAGAAATTGCGCAACTTAAAGAAGAAGTCGCCGGTGGTCGCAATCCACGGGATATTAAAATTGAGTTCGCAAAAGAAATGATTGCCCGCTTCCACAGTGACGCAGAGGCTGAAGCGGCGCACCAAGACTTTATTAAACGGTTCCAAAAAAATGCCCTGCCAGATGACATTCCAGAAGTCACGGTAAGCATTGATGGTGACAGCATCTTCATCGCTGGTTTATTGAAAGAAGCAGGCCTGGTTGCCAGTACTTCTGAAGCCATGCGCATGATTAAGCAAGGCGCGGTAAAATTAAACGGCGAAGAAAAAGTCACAGATAGCAAACTTGAGGTGGCTAAAGGAAGCTGTGAAGTGTATCAGGTAGGCAAACGCAAATTTGCCAAGGTGACAGTTAACTAATCGTGTCACCGACTCATAAAAGGCCAGTTTAACTGGCCTTTTTGCTATCTAGAATAGGGCAAAAAGGAAATTGGTTGATACCCACAGTAATGTTGTGGTGGCGATAAACAGCCAGCGCATTTGCTGAATAAGGGTTAACATTTGCACAATATGCTCTGCTTGTGGCTGAAACTTAGCGCCAATTCGCATGGCGTTAAAACGCGTACCGTGATAGAAGCGTGGGCCGGCCAGTTGGGTCGAGAGGTTGGCGGCAAAAAAGCTCAATGTCCAGCCAGAGTTAGTTTGTGCTACATGGCGGCCATAGTGCTTGATATAGTGCCAAGTTTGCTTGGGACTCAACAACAGCATGAACAAACAAACCAGCATTCGCATTGGTATGAACTCCAACAGCCAAATCAAGCGCTGCAGAGGTTTTATAAACCGCGCATCTGGAGTAAGCACTTGACGCCAAGCATGGTCGCATAACAGCAGTAACTTGTATGTCAGCACCAAGAATGGGCCTTGTAGCAGATATATTAATGCCATAACAAAAAATTGGCGCATGGTATTTAAGGCGGTGCTGTCGAGGGTCGCTTTTGCTATTCCCATGTTGCTTAACTGTTCCACATCTCTGGCAACCATGCCCTTTAATACCGCCCGTGCGGTGACCTTTTGCTCTGATTTTAGCAGTTGGCTGATGCGCTTAGCACGTCCTTCATGGCGGCTATCAAGACACAAGAAAAGCACTAGGCCGCCTAACCAGTCGGGGTAAAATGCCAAGCTAATAATGGCATATGTGAGCACCACAATGGTGGTGATTGGCAGGACAAACCCGAGAGTGCCCGAAAGGGTCTGGTAGCTGGCACTGGCTTTAGGGCGATAGACGCGCTGAGCAATGGCTTTGAATATTAGCGTTAAGATGAGGTTAGGGTGGTAAAGCGTGGAGAGCTTTACCAGCATACTGGCCAATACGGCCAGTAAAAAGATGATTAGGCCCTGGTGGGCCCAAAACAAGTCTTGCAGCACTAAAGCGTAACCTTGTCCAGCTTTGCCAGCAATGCCATTACCATCTTCGAAGAGTTTACCGAAGCCACTTCAAGGTATTCTTCAAAAGAGTGTGGCGACTCTTTGCCGGCAATGTCAGAGAGTGAGCGGATCACCACAAACGGTGTATTCAGTGAATGACAAGCCTGAGCGATTGCGGCACCTTCCATTTCCACTGCCAGCATGGTTGGGAAATCAGCACGAGCTTTGTCGATACGAACGGGATCGCACATAAAAGAATCGCCAGTACAAATTAAGCCAACCATGGTTTGAATGCCTTCAAGGGCATCAACACTTTGTTTTGCGGCTTCAACTAACTTGTCGTGAGAAGTAAACGCTGCTGGCATTTGTGGCACTTGGCCAATTTCATAACCAAATGCAGTAACGTCAACATCGTGATGGCGAACCTCGCTAGAGATCACCACATCACCGACATTGAGTGAGGGTTCAAATCCACCTGCAGAACCGGTATTAATGACACAATCGGGGGCAAAGTTATCAATTAATAATGTGGTTGCAACGGTCGCTGCCACTTTGCCAATGCCTGATTGCACTAGCGTAACATCGTGGCCGGCTAATTTGCCTGAGTAAAAAGTAAAACCGCCTTTGCTGGTGGTTTGAGGGTTTTCCATGGTGTTGCGTAAAATGGTTACTTCCTGTTCCATTGCACCGATAATGCCGACTTTCATTACTAAGTTCCTAATCTGGCGTGTCAAAAATTAGTCTTATTATACGCAAAGCCGCTTTAATTGGTAAAACAAAAAACGGGCTTACGCCCGTTTGGTTATATTTCTGCCAACTGTGTTGATTGGGCTTTTGCTTGAGAAGGGGATAGCACCGCCGGTTTAAAGGTGCGGTTGCGGGTTTTCTTCGGCGGCTCCACTTTTTGTCCCAGCTTAAATAGAATGGCTGCGCGCACTTCAGCGCTTTGATAGCCACTTTTTATCTTCATGCGAATATGAGGAATGCCAGCTGATTCAAGAGCTCCGTTTACAAACCAATCTTTTTGCGCCTTATGGCCGTTCTTATTGGCATTGTTGACTAAGTCGACCGCGGCGACAATTTTTAACGACTCTTTATCCACTAACACAAAATCGAGTTGCTTGTTCTTCGCCTTGGTTACTGCAGCACGGCGAGCTTTTGCTGAAATCCCCGGTTTACATTCCAGTACATCGATAAGTTTAATGCGGCTGACGATTTTATATTTATCGCCCACAGCGCGTTCCAGTAACTGCAAAAACGACGCTTCAACAGTAGTAAAAACCGACTCTTTACGATTAAAGGGATAAGGATTGCCACCGACATCGGTGTACTTAGAAGCCACTACGGCGGCGACCACCACCAAAGCTAATATAGCAAGTAACGCGAACTCCATAACAAACTCCAAATCAAAAAAATGACATCTGCATAGATTAAGCAATAGCTGTGCCATAAATAGAGTTGGATGTAGCTTTGCAGTAGACGTTTATTTAGTTAATACAGCGATCCCGTTTTAACTAAACCACAACCAGGCAACAGTGCTTGCGGCGAGGCAATAGTAAAGCATTGGAACAAGAGTATAGCGAATGATATCACCTTCTTTGCCCTGTAAGCCTACGACACTGGCAGCGGCAACCACATTCACCACTGCTATCATGTTGCCGCCATTAGCTCCAAGCATTTGTAATGCTAACACCAACTGCCGCTCTATGCCTGCTTGGGAAGCTAACGCCTGCTGAAAGCTGGCAAACATTAAGTTTGAAAAGGTTGCAGAGCCGGCAATAAAAGCGCCCAGTGCCCCAACCAAAGGGGCAATAAATAGCCAAACATGGCTAAGATGAGCCGCAACTAACTCTGCCAGTGCTAAAGGCATGGCGGGTAGGTTTGCGTGATTTACCTCAGAGAAGAGAAAAATGCGCACCATAGGAACGGCTGCAGCAAGTGATATAAGAGAAGGGAGTAGCATGGTCGTGGTTTGTTTTAATGCGGCACCAAACTGTTTACTCGTACCTGCTTGTAACCAAATGGCAAGGGCTGCCGTTAAAACAAAGACGCTCCCTGGGATATACAAAGGCATCACGGTGACCGAAATAGTAGAGCCAAAAATATGACTCCAACTCATATTAATACCTTGGAGTAAGGCTTTGAAGGGCAGTTCAGGAAGCCGAGTAAGCACCAATAATAGCGCCACTAAGATATAAGGTGCCCAAGCACGATAAAGAGTCAAACCTTGCTTGGTTGCCGTTTCCAGTGGCTCACTATCTGGTGCAGGTGTTTTGGGTAACAGCATGCCTTTACGAGCCATTGGACAAATAATAGCAAGACCAATCATGGCACCTAGTATAGAAGGAAACTCAGGACCAAATAGCCACGCCACGCAGTAAGCTGGTAGGGTAAAGGCAAATGCGCTGAGGATGGCAAACGGCGCAATAACAAAGCCGTTACGCCAACTTGGTTGAGAGCTAAAAAAGCGGCTATACATTAACACCATTATCAGCGGCAGCATGGCTGCAACAAAAATGTCGATGGCAATCGCTTTGACAGCAATACTGGCTACTTCTGATGCGCTCACACCAATGGCACCTTGACCAATGCCAACAATGGCTGGCGTACCGACTGCGCCAAAAGATACGGCACTGGAGTCGGCGATAAGTGCCAATACCACGGCACTAAGGGGTGAAAATCCCAGAGCGACCAGTAACGGAGCCGCGATAGCAGCAGGCGTACCAAAGCCGGCAGCCCCTTCTAAAAAACTACCAAATAACCAAGCAACTATAATAAGTTGCACCCGCTTATCGGGGCTAATTTCAGCAAAACCTTGTTTGATAACCTCTGTAGCACCGGTGTTTTGCAGTACTTTGAGCAGTAAAATGGCGCCAAATACTATCCATAAAATAGTCAGTGCTATGATCAGCCCTTCCATTGTCGCTGCAGCAATTTGCACCCCAGGCACTTGCCAAACACTATAAGCACTAGCAGCGGTTAACAATAAGCTGATTGGCATCGCCGTTTTCGCGGGCAGGCGCAGCAACACTAAGAATACAAATACACTCAGGATGGGAACCAAAGTGGTGATTAATTGCAGCAAGTTCATGGTAGCGAAGTCCGTTTTATTATGCGTTTAGGTTAGCAGGTCAGCGCCGCCTTGGGTATGTTATCGATTAAGGGTGTTTAGTCTCTTTGCTTACTGTTTATTCTATGTTGCCAGCATTTATTGCTGCTGGAGCTTGCAAAATAAAGCACTTATTCAGATGCTAACCTTAAAAAATAGGGGAATATTGAATTATTTAACTTCTGTTGGGCTTGAGAATACTCGGATTATTGGTTTATTGGTTTATTGGTTTATTGGTTTATTGGTTTATTGGTTTATTGGTTTATTGACCCCTGATCCAGTACAAAGCTAATGAACAGCGGCAGCAAAATCATGGCTACCGCTAAAATGTCAAACTTGTTCAATCCTTCTTCGAGCATCAGTCGCATTTGATTATGCGTTGCCATAGCACATGGCGATATCGACACTTTCCAGCTCTAGAATGTTAAGACCTAGGTGTGGTTCGATACATGCTTAAGTTTAATGCAAGCTATTTTGAGCTAAACGAGCTCATTCCGATTTTCTTTTAACTTTTTCTTTGTGATCCGCCAATTGAGGTTGACACCAGCCGCCCCTATCAAAATTGCACTGGCACCAGCGAATTGCAGTAACGTCAAGCGTGTATCGAATGCCGCCCAGTCAACGATAACCGCAACGATCGGATAGATGAAAGACAACGCTCCCACCAAAGCGGTCGGTATTTTCTGAATGGCACTATATAATAGTAAACACATCAGCCCGGTATGAATAATCCCTATCGTAACTAAAAAAGACCAAGATACAGCTGAAATGGCAGAAATATCTCCCAAAGGAGTAATGGAAGAAGCACAAAAATACCAATAAAAAGTTGAAATGCCACAATAATATGAGGTGGGATATGCTTCAGCTTTTTGGCCGTGATAGCCGCAATTGCATAGAAGGACGCGGCTATTACCGCATAAAATACACCTTGTAAGTAAGTGTCTTTATCAGTGAGCGCCGCCCCTCCTTCTTGTTTTCCCACAATAATAAATATGGTTCCTAAGAAAGCACATATTAGCCACAACACTTTGTCCGTAGAAATATGCTCTTTAAAAAAGATAGCGCCAAGCAAGACAAGTATAAACGGTTCAATATGATAAGTAATCGTAGCAATTGCAATTGATGATAGCGAAAAGGATTTGAATAAAAACAGCCAGTTAAGTGATAAAGCCACACCGCCAACTGTTAGTAATATGAGTGACGGTTTATTGAGTTTAACTTGTTTAAAAATGCCCTTATACAAACAAACTAAAAGCATGAAAGTGGCCCCAAATAAACAACGCCAGAAAACAGCCGTTTCCGGTGATTGTTCTGACATCACAACGAACCAGCCTATGGTCCCTGCAATGGTCATTGAAGCAATCATTTCGAGGTTTCCTCTAAAACCTTCCTTTTTTTGCATTCTAACTCACTCCTTTTTCAGTGTTATTGAACCTGCGGTTAAGACATTTCTATTAGACTATACCAATATAAGAAAATGGAAAGGCTTTCACTTCTCCCTCTGTGGTGTAATTGCTAATGGCTGGTCTGAAATAAAAGACTATGCTGAGGGACACCACGAGTGGTTCAAAAGGCACGGTTTCCTTGAGGAAGGTATCCCTGTTGACGACACGATTGCCCGCTCTCTATCTCGGGTTGATCCTGAACAGTTTCAGCTTTGCTTTGCAAATTGAATGCAAGAGATGCAAACCCTATCAGCCGGAGAGCTGATTGCCATTGATGGCAAAACATTGAGGCTTCTTATTGTCGTGATGACCAAAATGCAATGATCCATATGGTCAATGCGCTTTCCTGTGCTAACACGTTGGTGTTGGGACAAGTCAAAACTGACGCCAAGTCGAATGAAATAACTGAAATACCTTAACTACTAGATATGCTTGATGTCAGTGGTGCATTGGTTTCTATTGATGCAATGGGTTGCCAAACACTATAAGCATTTATGGTGGTGAGCAGCCAGTTAATGGGCATGGCTATTTTGGCGGGCAGGCGCAGTAATACCAGCAACACTAAGAATACAAATACACTCAGGATGGGAACCAAAGTGGTGATTAATTGCAGCAAGTTCATGGTAGCGAAGTCCGTTTTATTATGCGTTTAGGTTAGCAGGTCAGCGCCGCCTTGGGTATGTTATTTACGCAGTATGCATTTACCGTATTTGGCAAAGAGGGTGTTATGGTATAACATTTCTTTTTATTTCAGGCTCGATGGAATCTAGTATGCAAGAAAATGCCAAGACAGTAGACATACCCAGTGAAGAAGATATTCGCAATGCCCCCGATTCTGACTATATGAATGATGCACAACTTGCGTTTTTCAAAGCCTACCTTATTGAATTACACGATATCACCCGAGTACATATCCGAAACGCCAAACAGGAGATGGCAAACCGACCGGAGTTAGCTGACCCCAGTGATTTAGCTTCTTGGGAAGAACAGTGCGCCATTTTGCTGCGGATTGTTGATAGAGAACAAAAACTACTACCAAAAATTCAGCAGGCACTCGAACGAATCAGGTTAGGTGAATACGGGTATTGTGAAGAAACTGGAGAGCCCATTGGTATCCCGCGTTTATTGGCAAGACCGACTACCGAGTATTGCGCTGACGTAAAGCTCTGTCAAGAACTTAAAGAGCATGTGTACAGCGCTTAAGAGGGTGATGGTTTACCAAAAAGGTAACAAAATTCCATTGTCATCATTGCAAGTAAATTGAGAGTTACCATGCAAAAAACATCAAATTTATTACCAGATCCGTTTTCTGGTTGGGAGAGTGAATCAATGTTGGCCAGTTCAGCAACACCAGCAGTTTCATGGGAAGCAGGAACAAGTCCTGTTTCATTAGGCGAAATCGTATCTGCAGAGAAAAGTGTCGCGGTATGGCAACGTCAAGTTGATAAAACCATTGCAACCTATTTTGAAAACACCTTTGAATCACTGGGTTTAGGTATACGTAGTGTGTTCTCAATGGCGTTACTTAAAAGTAACCTCAATGAACTGCTGCCGGAAGCTGACGGTAAAACTGCTGCCATTAATGATATCTATTTATTAGCCGATATGTTGACCTGTTTATTTGACTGCGATGGCGTTGGTTTACGACTTGCACCTCTCTGTGAGGCTATGTGTCCTAAACTTCATGTCGATAAAATTGCGGTTCGTATGGTTAGCACTTATTTAGGCGAGGGCACCGAGTGGCTTCCCAATGACAAAATAGTTCCAGCAGCTCAGGCGGGTACTGGTGAAGTTGTTAAAACCGCAGTGCATCAAGGTTATTACAACAGCAAAGACATCAAACAACTTAATGCCTTTGATGTCGCATTACTGAAAGGCAGCGCGTGGGGAGACAATGAAAGTATGTCTGCTACTCACCGTTCGTGCCAAGTGCCAAGCAATAGCAAACGCGTTTTATTGACCCTTGATCCAGTACAAAGTTGATAAAAAACGGCAGCAACTCATGGCGACCGCAAAAACGTCAAACTGGTTCAATCCTGCTTCGAGGAGCAGTTGCATTTCATTATGCGTTGCCAAACCTCATTGTTATGAGCTAGGTGTGGTTCGCTGCATGCTTGCGTTGAATAGAGGTTATTTTGCGGTATTGCGTTGCTCACACCTTAACAGCGCGTATGAGCAACCAAACTTACTGTGATCACTCTGTTTTCTCTTTAAACTCGCACAGGTCTTCGATAATACAAGACCCACACTTTGGTTTACGCGCGGTACACACATAGCGGCCGTGGAGAATAAGCCAGTGGTGGACATCCACTTTGAACTCTTTTGGTACCACCTTTTCTAGCTTTTGTTCTACCGCCACCACGTCTTTACCCATGGCAAACTTGGTGCGGTTAGAAACGCGGAAAATATGGGTGTCTACCGCAATGGTGGGCCAGCCAAAAGATAATAAAGGTAGATTAGGTTGTTGTGTTTGGTATACACTTCGCGACCTCTTAAATTTACTGCTTTGAAAAACATGGAAAATTACCAACAGCCCAAACCTTTAGTGTATAGCTACATTCGCTTTTCTACCTCAGAACAAGCAAAAGGGCATTCACTCAAACGGCAGATGAAATATGCGAAGGAAGTGGCAGAACGCAAAGGCCTAGAGATTGATAGTTCACTAACGCTTCAAGATTTAGGGGTCAGTAGCTTTAGAGGTCAAAATGCTACCAAAGGCGTGTTTGGTGGCTTTCTGAGAAAAATTAATGAGGGTGAGGTACCAGACGGTTCAATCTTAATAATTGAAAGCTTAGACAGGCTCTCAAGGGCTACTATGACCGAGTGTAATAGCATCATTACGCAAATTATCAATGCTGGAATTACGGTTATTACGGCAATGGATAACAAGGAGTACAACAAGGAGCTAATCGATGGTAATCCATTTGAGCTTTTAGGGATGCTGTTAATTTTTATGCGGGCTAATGAAGAGAGCCAAACTAAGTCCAAAAGGGCTCGTTCGACAATAATCAAAGAGTGTGAGAGCTGGCTTGAAGGAAAGCGAGGCTTTAAAATTTCCTGTGGTAAGCCTCCTAAATGGTTGAAGTGGGATGATGAAGCAAAGGTATTCAAGTTTAAGTCTCGTGAGAAGGCAATCATGCTGAAAAAGCTTGAGCTCTACAAGGCTGGTTATGGCGCTTTGAAAATTGCTGAGCTAGTCAACGAAGAGTTTGGTGAAGACACCATGCATTATTCAGGTGCAAATATTTACAAAGAAATTAAACGACGTAACCTTATTGGCGAGTTGAGTGTAAGTTCTGATGATTATCACTACACATTAGAGAGTTATTACCCTTCATTAATGAGTCTAGCAGAATTTGAACAATTACAAATTGACTCAAAGGGTAGAGGGGGGCTAAAACACAAAGCGAAATTTATAGGAATTCTTTCAGGTGTTGAAGTATTCAAGTGTGGAACATGTGGTTATGCAGTGAACTCGCATGTTAATTGGCGTGGTAGAGAACTTGAGGATGTTCCCAGTAGCCACAAGCGCTATGGTTGCGCCGAAGCTAAAAGAAGTGATTTATGTGGTATGAATAAAACTGTGCCTCTAGAACATGCAGAGAATGCGATAGTTCGATTCTGTCAGGACAATGTCAATCTTAGAAGCATTTTACAGCAAGATGATGTTAGTGCGTCTATTGCAAAACAGGAGTCTACGCTTTTACAAAGGCTAAAGGAGAGTGAGTCTGAAATAAGCAACCTTGTGCAGTTCATAGCCCAAGGAAATTCAGCCCCTAAGTCGATTTTGGCAAAGTTGAATTCACTGGAAAAGGAACAAGAGAGTATTAATGATCAGCTTCAATCGTTAAACAATAAAAAAGTAAAAATTCGAAATACCATGAGGGATGAAGTTTCAGATAGGTGGTTAGGCTTAACGAAAAACTTGAGAACTCTGGGTCCTGAGCAGCGCATGCCAATTCGCCAGTTAGTTAAAGATACCTTTAAAAAAATAACGCTACAGGTAGGTATCAAACAAGAACATACAGGCGGGCTGTCTTCTTTTATTGATGCCTTTGGTGGTAATAATAGTAAGTACTTTGACTTAACATGTGAGTTCCATAATGGGCAAAAGCGACTGCTAAGAATTCACCTAAAGACTGGTGAGCTAGTTCAAGGCATGGACCTGAACAGTGTCTAAGTTGAGCACAGCTCCCAAATCGTTGTACAACACCTTATAGATTAAAATCGTTGTACAACGATGATTTGTAAGGTTTTTTTTGCTTTTTATGTTGACTGTGATGATGTGTTGAATAAGAATGCTGCCCTTAATTATTGCAACAGATTGTCATTATCTATTCACTGATAATCGGGACATTTCCCTTACTGTATTAGTCTACGGCGCAGTTTTACACGAAATACCATTGTTAGTATCAATGATACATCTGTTGCTAGGTATATATTATTATCCTAATAGGTGTCTAGTAGTGGTACGTAAAAGAAAAGTGTTGAATGAAAGTTGGGTCTCTGTAGATGGTGTCCCAGTGCATATAAACGTCATCGAAGGTTCTGGATGCGATGAAAGAATGCTCAGTAGGTTCAAGCGTCAAGTTGACCTAATGTTGCAGCATAACAGAAAAGTTTTGGCTATCCCCCTGACTGTTAACTTTATGAGTCAGGAATCCCCTAATTGTGAGCAGTATGACAGATGTGTTGAACTAATTAATGAAGGTAAGAATACACTTATATCTGAGATGATAAGGGATTTTCGGGTATATCTAAAGTCAGGCTATGGCAGGGAAAGACAGCGCGAGAGAGTTGCTAAGGGGAAAGAGCCTCGGCGCAGGGCAATTAAAATTAATAGGTTAGGCTTCCTGTGGACAAGGGAGTTTTCTAAAACAGGCGACTACCCACATTATCACTTATGGCTGCTAATTGATGGAAGCCAGCTGCAAAGTGCATTTAAGCTAACAGAGAAGCTAAGGTCAATTGCGATCCAGTATAACTTCGGCCTATTTTACCTTAAAGGAACTTCATGGCAACTCGACCGTAGAGATCCTTCGTCATATTGGAGTTTCCTGTACCATTTATCGTATGCAACGAAGGAAGCGAGTAAGGACTACACACGAAAAAGCAAAAATGCCAACGGTTATGACTCCAGTAAGCTTCGCCCTCCTTGTGAAAAACGTCGAGGTTCGCTTTCTTGGAAAGGCTTCCAATTAGGGTGCATCGAACAACACCTAAACGCGGGCAAAGTTTTCACTATTGATAAACACCGAGATAGACTGACTTACAGAAGCTTCAAGCATATAAAAGAAGAGATCGCTCATTTAGCTTTATAGGCTTGAAGTAGTCTTGACCCGTGTTTGTTCAAGTCTGCTAACCAGCCTCTCAAGCTATGCCTAAAGGCTCTGTGTCTTCGTTCTATGCGAGACCAGTAACTCACCATTCCATGTTATAACTCTATTGGTGTGGGTTTTAAGTTGTGGTCAATCATTTAGGGGGGTAGTCGTTATGGTTTTCAATTCCCCCCTTATACATATGTCTGTAGCGCTTGAGAATTGAGACATGATATTTGAAAATCCTTGTGTACCAGAGTTTTTGAGGAAGCCTTGCCAAATAAGGTATAAGTATTAACTTGAGCAATCATGAACAAAGGGGGTCGTAGTTGATAACTCAAGAAACTAAAAGGTTATTTGGTGCTCGGTCATTTGTTCAAGCTGTGTTTCGGTACGAAAAGTTAGGCCTCTGCGGCGCAGGGAGATTGGCCTCACTTTTTACCACTGCCAGTTGGCTAAGACTGCTTTGATTAGCGTAGTCGGCTTTAAAATCATTCATGTGGAGCCTTATAATCACAGAGCTTTAGTCGTATGGCAGTCTTCTATAGGGAAGCGAGCGCATTCAATTTCTTACGAAGCCAGGTGTAGTTAAACAAATCAATGTGATTTTAGCCGCGTCACATCGTTGTACAATGCTGTATGGTAGTTGAGCAACCAATTGTTTCTATAGCGAAAAGTGTTGCAGCATAAGATTTTTGGCTTTAGTATGCGTATGTCTTTAGGTGAGCCCATCAGACATTGCCCGATAATTGGCCCCTTCGCTCGTGCAAACCTAAAGCCAGTCATATATGAAAATCCGAGCAGGTAATTTTACATTCGCTTCGGTCCGATACCTGATGGAGTGTCCCATCAATTTACTTATTGATGAACAACTAACAGACACCGCGTAGATGTGTTTGCTTATATGACTGAGGCATGAGAATTTTATGATCCCCATTGACGCTACTAACCAAGGTTTAATCCTACAGGAAGGCCTGCAACTTGCACTCATAGATGTTGAAGGAAACGTTCTAGAGCAAGGCGATTTAGTCAGCACTGCGATATTTCAAGCGATGACAGCTCAAGTTATTGAGCAGTTCTGTAGTCGGTTTACAGCTTTTACCAAGGATGACTTTAAAAATCATGATACGAAGACTAGTTGATTGATGAGCTAGCTGGCCTAAAAACTAATGGTTTTGGGCCTATTAAATTGAGCTAGCCAACAGGGGGCCCAAAAGGAGGGGGGTTGGATTTTGAGCCAGGCCTGATATTGTATGGGGGGTTTTGAGCTATGGGTTTGAGATATGAGCCAAAGAACATTTTTTTATTGTCGCGTCTCGACTACAGAACAGACAGTTAGTAACCAAGTACTTGCATTCAAAAATCACGGCTATGAAGTAAACGATAACTTTGTCGTAAGTGAGAATGTGTCTGGAGCCGTGACTGCTATGGAGCGCCAAGAGTTTCGTAACCTATACGAGCACAAGCTTTATGATGGCGATACGCTTGTAGTCTTGAAGCTTGATAGGTTGGGTAGGGACAATATAGATGTCCAGAATACGATTGAAATGTTAATCAATAAAGGGGTTAAAGTTCACTGCTTAGATTTGCCAACAAGGGACTTATCCACAGCCGAAGGAAAGCTAATGCTTCAAATGTTTAGTGCTTTTGCAGAGTTTGAGCGGAGCAGAATTCGGGAACGTGTGAAAGAAGGGGTGGCAAGGGCAAAGGCAGAAGGAAGGCATTGTGGCAGGCCACCTAAGGCTACGCCATCAAAAGTAGCAGAGCTGAGAAAAAGTCACTCACTTATTGAAGTGGCTAAACTACTTGGTATTTCGGTTTCGTCTGTAAAACGCCTGCAAGCTGAATTCAGGAAAAAATAATTTTAGTACAATTACGCCTAGAAGGAGCTACCTACCCTACTTTAGGGTAGGTAGCCTTCTATTTCTTTAGCCCTTTGTTGTAGATAAGACTTCATTTTATGTTCATTTTCAGAAAAGTAGAGCTCTTGCTCTGCATAGTAAATCAAGTCGTCGACTAATGCGCTCATCAAGAAGAAAACTAGATCTTTAAGCTTTTTCAACTCAATTAGGTCCAAGTCAAATTCCGCATCTATCTGCTCAATTCTATTACCGTGAGCAACCTTATTGCGATTCTCAAGTAGCTTCTCGTCAATAAACACGCTCTTAGTATCTAAGCTCCCAGCATAGTCAATACCAACAATATTAAGTATTGACTTAAACACTTTGAGACTCAAGTTATCCTTGGTGTTGACGATTGTCTTATCTCGTTCGTGGCGAGAGAAACCTCTGGGTAATGAAAATTTTCTGTTAAGGTTATTTTGAAGCTTGTTTATAAGGTTCAGCTCGTTAACCATAGTTAGACTTTCATGCGACTTATCGACTTGACCAATTAGCCCTTTTAGAGAGATAGCTTTAAAGTTATCTGTAAGAGCTCCAATATCTACTCTCATATCCGATATATACTCAAGGTAAGCTTTGGTTGCGTTCTTAACGAAGCCTTCCCAGTGTGAGTAAAGTAACAACACTGTTGACTTGATAATTAAGAGCTGATTCTGTTCAGTCTCCATTAGCAAAAGGTTGGCAACCTCTTTTTTCCTCCAACCTAAATCTGCCTCAAGCATAGCAATAAAGTCTTCTGAACTCATAGTGCCTACTTAAAGAAATTCTTGGAGAATGCTGTTAAGTCTCTAAAGCGCTTGATAGGTTTCACACCACGGTCAAGCCCCTCAATTACCTCAGGTGCAGCGTATAGCTGTTTTATTTTTTCAACAAGCTGCGCGTTACCAACATCTTCAATGTTGTCTATATTTTCAGCAATGCCACTTGAAACCATTTCGAAGGCACTAACATTGAAAGGCCCCGAGAATTCACCTCTTTGGGCGTCATACTTTTTAAATGATGATTCAGCTAATGCTGGACTCAATTTGTCGAAGGTTCTTTTGAACACACCTTCGAATTGATCCATGGTATTAGAATTCATAAGTCTAATAGTTTCTTTGTCTATAAAGTCGCCGATTACAGTTTTGCTAATTGGCTCGTACTCATTAAAGTTTGTACCGCCGTCAAACCCTATCAACATTCTAAGAATTAGTTCCATATGGTACTCCTTCTCTAGGTAGTGCTCTTTGAGTGGCTTAATACATTCCAGGAAGTTAGGGTACGATTTAAGCTCATTCACTTTTTCATAGAATGCAGGCTTAATCATTAGCATCAAACAGTTTCTCACTTCTTGTGGTGATAGCTCTGTTCCGCCAGTATTAAGCCTCTGGAAGAGCTCATATTGAGCTTCGTCGCTATTTTCAGTAAGGATTATGTTTACTTTAATCTTCGACTTCTTG
The DNA here is from genome assembly GCF_048515945.1 of Pseudoalteromonas 'SMAR'. Taxonomy (NCBI): domain Bacteria; kingdom Pseudomonadati; phylum Pseudomonadota; class Gammaproteobacteria; order Alteromonadales; family Pseudoalteromonadaceae; genus Pseudoalteromonas; species Pseudoalteromonas 'SMAR'. The sequence continues at coordinate 12,459 of NZ_JBLWMW010000035.1, read as the reverse complement.
AATTCTCGTTGAGTTGACAATGGTAGGTCGTCCCACACTCTCCCTTCTAAAGACGGAATATACTTGCACAACGTTAAGGTTAAAGGTTCTGAATTTCGTAGTACTCCAGTTAGCTGGAATATGGTTGATAGGCGTTGTACTCCGTCGACTACATGCCAAGTACCATCCGCCTTTTGAGCAACAAAGATTTCAGGAATAGGAATGCCAATCAATATTGACTCTATAAGTTTAGTTTTCTGTTCGTCCGTCCAGCGGAAAAGCCTTTGAAAGGCTGGGTCGAGAGTAATCTCCTTATCCCTGTACAGATTAATTAGTTCACCAATAGACATTGAGTAATCGTCGGTTTTTATCGTTTGCCTTGCAACTGAAACTTCCTCGGCAATCTTTTCTTGTACTTGTTCGATGTTAGTCATAACAGTCCTTAATCCTGAGAATTTATTCGTGAGGCCCTAAGAAGCGGTCACCGTTAAAGTGGATCATGTGAGTAGGGGCTTCTGCAACCCATACCTCGGTTTCCCAGCTTAGCTCTGCAAGGTATTTACCCATAGCTTTACGATTCGGGAATGCGGTGACGTATACCTTGCCAGGCTTAGAGTCTTGGAATAAGACTCTAAGCTCATTATGACGTTTACCATCAACGGGGCCATGACTGGTAACAGACTCAATGAGTAAAAGCCAATCTTTATCAGGCCAATATAAAACGACATCAGGAAGTTTACCTTTTCTGTCAACTGTCACACCTAGCTCAGCTAATCGCTCCTTTCTGAAAAAGTCCTCTTTTGCACCTGTATCACCTAAATAGATAACTTCTGAACCAGGTGCAAAACGAGGACCAAATTCTGTCACAATGTCATGAATAAGCTGACTGTGCTCTCCTGGACTTAGTCTTATTTCGGTACCATCATCTAACGTCAATGGGATCATTTGCATTTCTCGCTCAGCAGCGTATTGAGCAGCTAATGTCTGTCGTACAGATAGCCAATCCTCGATAGACTGCTCCCATTCTTGGGTTCCGAAAGTGCTGAGAACGTCGAACAATTCAGGGGCAATCTGATAGCAGGCTTTAGGAGAGTTAACAGGGCGGTCAGGTTTATCAGGGTTGTACAATGCTATGCCGCCATCAACAAATTGATGTAGAGTTTGTCTACGGAAGGTTTCACGTGTATTTGGAGCATACTCTTTTCCATAAACATCTTTGGCCCAATCCATAATAGGCGTTACACCTAACATTGGCTTTTCTAGTTCCTGCCAAGCCCCCTCTGGATGAAGGTTTAAAAGAGCTAGGAAAGTTAATGCGGAGCGTTCATTTTGTTGAGCACGAGGCATACCAAGCAATGTAATGATTTCAATTGCTTGGTCGATTTTTTCTTGTGTTTTAAGCGGGTTGTTACTATCGGTGCCTGTCATTTCAAAGAATTCCCTGTCGAGTAGTTCGTCTATCTGTTTTTGAGAAAGGTTTGTAGTGTCTAGTTGTGAGCCAATACGCGTTAGTGACTCAATTGACGGGTAATGTATATTCCGTAAATCTGTAGCGTTCACTTGTGTGTGACCACCAAAGAGTCGGTAATATTTGTCAAGTAAAGTAGAGTTCAAGTAAACGTACAGTCCTAGGGCAAGCTCCTTTTCTAGGCCTGACTTTTGTACATGGAAGACGTTTAATTTGTTCTCAAACCCAATTAACTCACCTGGAAGTGATGAATCGTAAGGGGTTGCAACAATTCGACGTTTTTCTTCTTTTGAGCTAAAACGTCGCACGATGACGAAGTAACCTTCGTGCTTCCAGAGCCAAGATCTAGAGTTTTCTGATACAGCTATTGCATTGGGCTTTTTGGAATCTTTTGGCCAAGACACACCCCCGTTGAGGTGAATTGGGTATATCAGAGGCACAGCTCCTTCTACAAGTTCCTGTCTAAGATCACTTTTTAGTCTAAAGTCTACAACTGGTCCAGTACTTACCTGGATCTTTAGGTCACTTAAAGAAGACGTAAACATAGATAAGCGGTCAATAATGGCTTGGTCTCGTTCGCTTGCTGCTATGTGAATGAATTTGTCATTGTCGTTAGGGTGAACGATACGTTCGAAGGCAACAGTGCGAGTGGTCATGTCAGATGCTGTTACAGTGCCTGTTTCTTCGTCAATGCAAAAGTCAGCTACAGGACTAGATGTTATCGTTACATCACCCTGCTGTTGGCCTTTCACTAGGTGAATTATTATGTTTTCCTGTAACACATCATCGTCACTAAAGGCTTTACTTCTGCTGTCAAAGATATGGATATGTTTGATAGCTGTTTCTCTTAACAATAACTCACGGAATGGTTGGTAATATGGACCATTACAGAACGAGCGAGGTATTATCGCAACGAGCTCTCCACCCTCCGCTAGCTGTTGAATCGCTAAAGCAACGAATCCTGTATATAGATTTACAGTTTCGATACCCGCAGCTCTCAGGGCTAGTCTCTGATCACTCTTTGCTGAGATTTTTTTATAAGGAGGGTTCATGATGCAATGTGTATACTTAGCACCACCACTAAAAAGCCCTGAGCTTTCTCCTGAGGCTATAATGTAATCTGTAAGGGTAAACGATGCGTTGACGTCTATACCCTCACAGGAAGCTTTAGATTCGCAAATTGAGAGGGTTTCGCGAGCGAATGGCGATATACGTTCTTCTACATCGAATGCATGCAGAGCTAGTGAATCAAGTTTTTCTCTGGCTATAGCTTCATCAGTGAAAGCGGCAGTTAGAGAACCTGGACCACATCCAGGATCTAATAACTCAATATTACCTTCAATTTCATCAAAGAGCGATGCCATAAAAAGGCAAATGGGAGCGCCAGTAAAAAACTGCCCTAAGCTACTTTTAGTTTTTGGATCTAAGACTGAGTTTGCCTTGAGCCTAATTTCATCAGCGCTTGTTAATGTCTTCAAGTTTTAACCTTCTGCCTTTTCTTTAAATTCACAAAGATCTTCAATTATGCATGAGCCACATTTAGGTTTGCGAGCAGTGCACACGTAGCGCCCATGAAGAATAAACCAGTGATGTAAGTTAAACATGAACTCAGTTTTATTAGGTGTTTTTTTTATAATATCTTGCTCGGTCTGCTCAACAGTTTTTCCCTTAGCGTAACCAGTACGGTTGGCAAGACGTTGAATGTGAGTATCTACCGCTAAAAAATATTTACCTTCATTATCTTTTAGCCAGCCGAAGGCGGTGTTGAGTACTACGTTTGCGGTTTTGCGACCTACGCCAGGAAGGGCTTCTAAGGCTTCGCGATTTTCGGGCACTTCAGAGCCATGTTTATCCACCAGGATTTGACACATTTTATAGACGTTGTTGGCTTTGGAGTTAAATAGGCCAATGGTTTTGATGTAGTCTTTTAAACCCTCTAGCCCTAAAGCCAATATTTTTTCTGGAGTATTGGCCACAGGAAATAGCTTACGAGTCGCTTTATTAACCCCGACATCGGTAGCCTGGGCTGATAAGGTGACGGCGACGAGCAGCTCAAACGGTGAGGAATATTCGAGCTCAGTTTCTGGATTAGGGTTTTCATCCCGTAGCCGTGTGAGTATTTCTATGCGTTTTTGTTTATTCATACGGTTTACTTGCTTGTTGTGGCGGGGCGTATTGGTGACGGCAATAGCACCCCTAACGTGTTATAAATCGTTAATCGAGATTGGTCACTCGAGCCCTAGGGCCTTTTACTTCTTCGGCGCTAGGAGCTGCCTTGGCTTTGATTTGCTCATCGATAATGTTTTTGGCAGCAATTAAAAACCCTAAGCCTAAGAAGGCTCCTGGTGGCAAAATCGCGACTAAAAACTGATAATCAAAGGTAAATACTTCTATTCTAAGCGCTTGTGCCCAATCTCCTAGTAATAGCTCAGCACCGTCAAATAGCGTGCCTTGGCCCAGCAATTCGCGCATCGCACCGAGTACTACTAATACCAGTGCAAAGCCAAACCCCATCATCAGGCCATCCCACACTGACAGCAGTGGTGTGTTTTTTGAGGCAAACGCTTCGGCGCGACCGATAATGGCGCAGTTGGTAACAATCAGAGGAATAAAGATCCCCAGAGATTGATATAAGCCAAAGGTGTAAGCGTTCATCAACAGTTGCACAATGGTAACGAACGCGGCAATGATCATAACAAAAACGGGGATTCGAATGTCTTTAGGAACCCAATTTCTCACCACCGACACGGTTAAATTCGAACCCACCAATACCAGCAAGGTTGCGATACCCAAACCTAAGGCATTGGTAATGGTTGAGGTCACCGCGAGTAAAGGGCACAGACCTAAAAGCTGTACTAGAGCAGGGTTATTTTGCCATGTGCCTTCTTGAAATAATGATTTCCACTGACTCATGGTGTCACCTCGCAGGTATTTTCGGCGCTAAACAAGGCATCAAAATGTGTTTGAGCATACCAAGCTGCTTGATTTACCGAAGTGACCACCGCCCGTGGCGTGATAGTGGCACCGGTAAAAGAATCGAATTGGCCGCCATCTTTTTTAACTTGGAATTGAGTGTCTTCGCCACTGGTCACTTGGGTGCCATTGAAGCTGGTGATCCAATCTGATTTAGCTAACTCGACCTTGTCACCAAGCCCTGGCGTTTCTTCGTGACGAGTAACTCGCACGCCACTAATATTGCCTGAGCTATCTACTGCAGTCAGAATATCTATGTTACCGCTGTAGCCATTGGGTGTCACATGGCGTACTAACAAAGCTGAAGGCTCACCGTTGCGTGTTGCACGATAAATAGTGTGCGGGCCTCCTGGGCCTAATGAATCTGCATCGCTGGTGGTGCAGTCTAAATAAAGTTGGTTGTCATAAGCCTCAGGTGCTACCACTTGAGTGAGCAGCTTCATTAAATGGCGCTGCTCTTGATTGGCAATTTCGCCTTTGGTGAGGTCATTGACTAATGCCACGGCGCCGGTGGTCACCAACGCAAAGGCGGTTAAGATAAGGCCGTTCTTTTGCATCGACTGTAAAATCATGATTTAGCTCCATGACCGTATGTGCGCGGTTGTGTGTAGTGATCGATTAAAGGCACTGCCATGTTCATCATCACCACGGCAAACGCCACCGCACCTGGGTAGCCACCAAACTGACGGATAACGTAAACAATTAACCCTATCGCGGCACCATATATCAAGCGGCCGCGGTCAGTGGTCGAGGCAGAAACCGGATCGGTGGCAATAAAAAATGCCCCTAACATAGCGCCACCACTGAGTAAGTGGAATAACATGCCCGGCTCTGACTGGGGCGCAACAATATAGCCAATGGCGCTGGCGATGGCCAAAGTGGCGATAAAAGCAACCGGAATATGCCAGTTGATTATTTTGTTTTTAAGCAAGTACAAGCCACCTAATAAGAAGGCCAAATTAACGTATTGCCACCCCTTGCCTGCGTATTCAGAAAAGCCTGGGCCTTGCATTGCTTCGCTCACTGTTAACCCCTGAGCCGTAGCGGTTTTTACGCTATCAAGTGGTGTTGCTGCTGTGGCGCCGTCGATCACGGCTGTACGCCACGCCTCTAAGCTTTCGCCTTGGCTTGTGAGTTCGGTAAAAATTAACGCCATTTGGTCTATTACGCTTGGCTCACTTAGCATTAACGTTTGTACTGGAGACCATGAAGTCATTTGTACAGGGAACGAGATCAGCAATAAAACATAGCCTGCCATGGCGGGATTAAACAGATTAAAACCTAAGCCACCATAAAGCTGCTTTACAATGGCAATAGCAAAGAAACTGCCGATCACTATGACCCACCAAGGGGCAAGGGGAGGAATGCTAATGGCCAATAGTAACCCCGTTAGCCAAGCACTGCCGTCGCTTAAACTTGGCCAGATTGCGCGTCCTCGCAGTTTTAATACTAAGGCCTCAGATAGGCTCACTGTGATAAGCGCCAGCAGCAGCTGCACCAGCACTCCTATACCAAAAAAGTAAGTTTGTACTAACACACCAGGTATGCAAGCAGCCATAACGGTTAGCATTAAGCGGCTAACGGATTTATGGCTGTGGTTATGCGGTGATGAAGCCATGGTTAATTTCATGACGGTTCATTTCCTTCTTGTTCTTGCGCTTGTTTCTTTGCTTTTGCACGTGCTATAGCGGCTTTGACAGCAGCCTTTTTCTTGTCTTCAGGGCTTTGCTGTGGCGCCTCTGGAGTCGAGCTTTGTGGCTCAGAAGTTGCGCTTTGGTCGTCGTCTAACTGTTGCTGCTGTTGTTTTTCTGCCTTTTTTGCTTTAGCGCGGGCAATGGCGGCGGCAACGGCGGCTTTGCGCGGATCTTCTGGCTCATCAGCGGCAGCTTCAGATGGTGCTGTGCTTGATTCATCGGTATTGCTATCTGCTGCCTCGGCTTGTTCCTTAGCTGCCTTTTTCGCTTTAGCGCGGGCAATGGCGGCGGCTACCGCAGCTTTACGGGGATCTTCCGGCTCTTCAGGCGTAGCTTCACTTGCTTCTCGCGTTTCGCTGTCTGCTGCCTGATCTTGTTCCTTAGCTGCCTTTTTCGCTTTAGCTCGAGCAATGGCGGCGGCTACCGCAGCTTTACGGGGATCTTCCGGCTCTTCAGGCGTAGCTTCACTTGCTTCTCGCGTTTCGCTGTCTGCTGCCTGATCTTGTTCCTTAGCTGCCTTTTTCGCTTTAGCGCGCGCAATGGCGGCGGCTACCGCAGCTTTACGTGGATCTTCCGGCTCTGTAGTCGCTGCTTTACTTGGTTCCCGCGTTTCGCTGTCCGCTGCCTGATCTTGATCTTTAGCTGCCTTTTTCGCTTTAGCGCGAGCAATGGCGGCGGCCACAGCGGCTTTTTTATCGTTAGGCTCAGCAGTGCTGTCCGCGTTGCCATCGGATTGTGCGGCCGCTTTTTTGGCCTTGGCACGGGCAATGGCGGCAGCAACGGCGTCTTTTTTATCACTCGGGTCTTGTTGCTCAGCTTTGGCTTCTTTGTACTTTCGAGCTTGCTCTTTGCGTTTGGCGCGCTCTGCCGCCACGGCGCTGTTATCCGGCTCCAGCTCACCTTGTTGATTGCGCTTGGCTTTGGCTCGCGCAATGGCGGCTTGCACCGCAGACTTGTCGTTTTGCTTATCTTTTACACGCGACAGCGCTTCTTGCACTTTATCTTTGTCAGCGGCTTTTGGCTTAGCACCGGCGGCACGGCGCTTATGTTTGTTCTGGCGCTCTTCTTGCTCGCGTTGTAGCCTTTCTTTACGCGCTTCAAAGCGCTCTTTGGCGCGTTCAGCTTTGACTTTTTCTAGCTTTTGCTCGCGAATATCGGCTTTGGCTACGCGGTAATATTGTACCAGTGGAATTTCACTGGGGCAGACGTACGAACAGGCACCGCACTCAATGCAGTCAAATAGGTTGTACTCTTCCAGTTTGTCGTACTCTTTGCCCTTAGCAAACCACTGCAACTGTTGCGGCAGTAAGCTTTGTGGACAGGCGTCTGCGCAGGCACTGCAACGAATGCAGGCCTTTTCATCACCAGGGGCTGCGAGTTCTTGATTGTCTGGCGCTAAAATACAGTTGGTGGTTTTTACCACGGGAATACGCACCGATGGCAAGGTGAAGCCCATCATGGGGCCGCCCATTATCACCCGTTGTGCAGGCACTGGCGAAAACCCTTGGCAATCCAGCAGGTGCTTTATTTCCGTGCCCAGTAAGGCCCAAACATTATTGGGCTTGGTAATGGTATTTCCAGTGACGGTCACCACGCGTTCAATTAATGGTTTGCCCTCAAAAATCGCTTGCCAAATGGCATACAAGGTACCGACATTTTGCACTAACACGCCAATATCAGCGGGAATGCCAGGACTGGGGACTTCTTTTGATGTCAGCACTTTGATGAGTTGTTTCTCACCACCAGAAGGGTATTTAGTGGGCACGGCACGAACCAAAATGTCTTGGTTGTGTTGCGCCGCAGCGCTGATGGCTTGAATGGCTTCTGGTTTGTTATCTTCAATGCCGAACAGTACTTTTTGGGGCTTCAGTATGCGTTGCAATACTTCGATGCCAGCCACAATTTCTTTAGCATGCTCACGCATTAAGCGGTCATCGGCGGTGATGTAAGGCTCACATTCAACGCCATTCACCACTAGGTATTCAATTGCTTTAGGGCTGTCGGCTTTAACGTAGGTTGGAAATCCAGCACCACCCATACCCGCAATACCTGCCTGGTGAATGATCTCGATGATTTCCTTATTTTCCAGCTTGCTCAAGTCGCTGATCGGCGTTAAAGGTGCCCACTTGTCGGCCCCGTCAGGACGTAAAATAATGCTCAGCTCAGGCAATGCCGATGGGTGTGCTGAGGGCATGGACTTTATCTCTTCAATGGTGCCTGAAGTTGGGGCATGCACAGGTAATGACCAGTTAGTACCGGGGGCGGTAAGTGCTTGACCCTTTAATACGCTGTCGCCTGCTTGCACCAGCAAGCTGCCGTTGGCACCAATGTGCTGTTTAAGCGGCAAAATTAATTTATCCGGCAGCGGTAATCGAGTCAGAGCGCCTTGATTTGACAGCGTCTTTTGTTCCGGTGGGTGAATGCCCCCTGGAAATTGCCACAGCTTACCGTTTTCTATCTGTTCAAGTAATGTGTCCACTTAAACCTCTTAATCAATCTGTGTCACTGGAATAGCGTCTAATTGCCACTTCCAAGTTTGTTTCGTTTGCTCCACGGGTACCATGTCAATGCAGTCAACAGGGCAGGGCTCAACACATAAGTCACAACCGGTACACTCTTCAATTAACACCGTGTGCATTTGTCGGGTGGCGCCAACGATGGCGTCCACAGGGCAGGCTTGAATACACTTGGTACAGCCAATACATTCATCTTCGCGAATGTAGGCCACCTTTTTCACTGGTTCGGCTTCTTCACCGCCGGCCAATGGCTTGGCTTCCACGCCCATTAAATCGGCTAATTTTTTTACTGTCGCTTCACCGCCAGGAGGGCACTTATTGACCTCGTCACCATTGGCGATGGCTTCGGCATAAGGGCGACAGCCAGGGTAGCCGCACTGGCCACATTGTGTTTGCGGTAAAATGGCATCAATTTGGTCGACAATGGGGTTGCTCTCTACCCGGTATTTAACCGCGGCAAAGCCTAAAATAATGCCAAAGATTAAGGCCAGCGCGCCGAGCGCTAACAATGCATAAAGTAACGTCATAAATTACACTTCATTAAAACTTAACCAAACCAGAAAAGCCCATAAATGCCAGCGACATTAGCCCAGCTGTGATCATGGCAATGGAAGCTCCTTTAAACGGAGTGGGCACATCAGCAACGGCGAGGCGTTCACGTAAAGCAGCAAACAGCACCAACACCATGGAAAAACCAACAGCGGCGCCGAAGCCATAAACGGCCGACTCTAAAAAGGTATGATCTTTTTTGATGTTTAACAGCGCCACACCTAGCACCGCACAGTTCGTGGTAATAAGCGGTAAGAATATACCGAGTAGACGATACAGAGTGGGGCTGGTTTTTCTTACTACCATTTCAGTAAATTGAACCACCACGGCTATCACTAAAATAAAGCTCATGGTGCGCAAAAATGTCAGCTCTAATGGCAATAAAATATATTGATTAACGAGATAGCTGGTTACCGACGCTAAGGTCAAGACGAACGTCGTCGCTAATGACATGCCTACCGCTGTGTCTAACTTGCCAGACACCCCCATAAACGGGCACAGGCCTAAAAACTGCACTAAGACAAAGTTATTTACCAACACGGTGCCGATAAGTAACAAAATATATTCGGTCATTATTGCCTCTAAAACTATCTCGCTTAAGCTCGGTTTACACTGCCTCTTTAGCGAACGATGAATACTGTTAGTACGGTTGAGCTTGAAGCTACGATTTGTTGCCGCGCGTATTGCTACTCAATTGAAACTCAACGCAATATTGTATAAGAAAGTTGGCACTTTGTACCGTCAGCAAGGTGCCTGAGCTGTGCCTGTGATCAAAGTATTGTAACGCCGAGCTGACAGTGAAGGCATAGCAAACTATCAACGTCAGAGCTGCAAGTAGGCAGTGACACCAATCCGCAGTAATCGTTGCGCAATTTGAGGGAGTAAACTTGACGCTAACCGCGTTCAAAGTTCCTTTTTAGAACAACCAAGTAGCAAAACTTTTGCCTGGTTATCAAGAGGGTTATCTTGCCTCAAATAGAGCACTTAATTAAGCGCATTAGTATGATTTGGCGCTCACACACTAAGTGGCAATAATAACACAGATTAACGCCACAGTGGCAGTGCTTCGTGCTGCTTGGTGGGGCTAAAGTAACAGCGCTCTGACGAGCGCTTATATTTCTTTGGGCTTTTCGATGTAATAACCTTGCACACCATCGAGGCAGAGTGTTTCAACGATGTGTTTTTCTTCTTGGCTCTCAACGCCTTCGGCAAATACATTAACACCAATACGGTGCGCAAGGTCGACCATTAAGCGCATAAAGTATTGATTGTTTTTATCTTCTTCTAAGCCACGCGTATAGCTGCCATCCATTTTGATGTAGTCAGGTTTCAAGTCGCGGAAAAACTTGAACGAGGTGAGGCCAACACCAAAACGTTCTACGGTGATCCGGGCACCAACTCGGTGCACCATATCAATAAAGCGCTTACTGGCTTTAATATTTTGCTGTAAGCCAAACTCACTGACTTCAAAAACCAACTTAGAAGCTAGATTGGGTTCTTTTAGTAGGCGCCTCTCTAACCAAATGACAAATTGATCGTTATGGGCACTGGATGCGGTGACATTAATACCAAAGTATTTTTCATTGAAATTACGTGTTTTGATTAGCTCCAATGTGGTATCGATAATAAGCTGATCAATTTCAATCGCCATTTCTAGTTTTTCCGCCATGGCTAGAAATGAAGCGGTGGGCAGCATTTGTCCTTCTTCGGTTTTAAAACGCGACTGGATCTCGGCGTAGGCTTTGGAGTTTTTACCAATCGGCATGATGTTCTGCATCATTAGACTGACACGCTTACTGCTAATCACATCACGGATCACCCGACGCCAGTTTTGGTTTCCGAAGCCGGCACTGACATTATTAACCAAATCCGATTCACGTTGAATATGCCAAGCGTTGGCTTGCTTACTCTGCGCCATGCTCATGGCATTATCGACCACGGAAAGCAATTCGCCTAATGGTTTGCCATTTTCATAAGGCACAATACCGGTGTTTGCTACCGAAGACAGTTCCTGATTTTGTTGGAACTGGGTGAAGCGCGACTGCAGTGTTTCGCCAAACTCTTCTGCTTCTTTACTGGGAACATTGGGCAAGATCACCGCAAAGTCGGAACTGTTGAGACGAAAGACCTTACTACCGGCGTAGGTGCCAGTAACATGTTTGATAATGTCGGCAACGGCTTTGATGTATTCATCGCCTTTTTGATAGCCCCGAGTTTGGTTGATCACTTGTAACTCTGAGCAGCGGATCATTGCCAAAGAGCCAAACGCCTTTTTGTTGGAAGACTCGATATATTGCTCATAATGCTCAACAAACATATTGCGGTTACCTAAGTCAGTAACCACATCTTTATAAGCCTCTTGCTTAATCGAGTGCGCAGCATTTTTGATGTCGTCTTGTTTGGAGCGTAAAAAACTCGCTAGGCGCTTAAAAGAGGGGAGTAGCTCATGACTTAGCTCAGAGACTTTACCGTCGTCAAAATCAAACTCAAGATTGTCACTGGATTGGTTTTGGGTAATATAAGTGTCAACGGCATTGGCCACCGTGATGCTGACATTGCGGTTAAGCTTTTTATATACGCCTTGCATAAAAAACACTGGAATAAATGCCACCAAGGCAGAAATAACAATCAATAACAGTAGTGCCTGTTGTAAAATTTCGGCTTGGCTTTGGGCATTTAATAAAAATTCAATCTTGATGTCTTTACTGTCATTGACGGCAAACTGCGGACGAATGGCGTTCATGGTCGATTCAATAAAGTCAGCAACAAAAGGAAGCTGACTGGGCGTATTGACCTGCAATACCGTATTACCGTCGAAATCTCTAACAATAAAGGTAGAAAAAACATCGCCACTGTTTAGCGCTTGGCTAATATGCTCAGGAGTGACTTCTTGCAGTGTTTTGTCTTTTATGTACTCCGTCACCATCGCATGTGCGCTTTGTTGTGCTTGGTTTACTGCGGAGTCAAAACTTGTAGCAATAAAAAAGCTACCAACGAGTGAGAAGATAAGCCAAGAAAGGGCTTGGAGGACGATGAGTTTTTTAAAACCAGCCATAGTACGCATCTTAAAGAGGATTATTCCATAATATCGGGTGTGTTGCTGATAACTTTATCTGCGGTATTTATTTTGATAGCAACAGATGTCAGGTTATGTTCAGCAATAGCACTGAAAATAATGCTTGTAGAGTAGTGTAATTGGTTGAAAAAGTCTAATAATTTCGTGGAATTGGCTCCCCCTCCCCGACTCGAACGGGGGACCTGCGGATTAACAGTCCGTCGC
>NZ_JBLWMW010000034.1:0-47107 GCF_048515945.1 Pseudoalteromonas 'SMAR' | reverse complement strand
CCAGCGTTCAATCTGAGCCATGATCAAACTCTTCAATTAAAAGTTTTTTGAAACCTAAGTTTCAGCTCAATGAATCCTGATTGTTTGTTTCTACTTTTAAAAAAGTAAAATCAAAACGAATTGACTATATAGTCACTCAGTTACAATTGAGACTCTGAATTTGTTTGCGTCCCTACCGAAGTAGTTCTGCTGTTAGAACTCAATCTGTACGAGTGCCCACACAGATGATTGCTTCATATTGTTAAAGAACGTGTCGAGCCACTTTCGCGTCTCGAGGGCTGTGCATTTTACTCAACCCCACTTTGTTGTCAACACTTATTTTGAATTTCTTTAGTAAGTTTCAAAGTTCAGTTTTACTTGACTCACATGACTCGTTTGATTGCTTGTTTGTAAGCATTCCGCCGTGTCAGTGGGTGCGCATTATAGGGAGAATCGAAAACGATGCAACCCCTTTTTTAAAGAAAACTTAGAAAAACAGATCGTTCGTATGAAAATACAGCTAAACAGGCCAATATTTACCATTATGTCGCAAGAATAGATCCTTCTAGTTACATTTAACTTTGAAAAAGAGCTTAGTAGATAGTTAGTTATGAAGAGAAATAGCTTGAAATGATATATTTATACGTCGCAAAAGAAAAAGCCGAGCTATTGCTCGGCTTTTTTGTGTTTTACAACACTAATTACTCTGCAGACTGCGCGTCTTCTTGAACTTCTTCAGTCGCTGGGCGATCTAGTAGTTCAATGTAAGCCATTGGAGCGTTGTCACCTGTACGGAAGCCACACTTAAGAATACGAGTGTAACCACCTTGACGATCCGCGAAACGAGGACCAATCTCAGAGAACAATTTACCAACTACTTCTTTATCACGCGTGCGAGCAAACGCTAAACGACGGTTTGCTACGCTGTCAGTCTTAGCCAGTGTGATTAAAGGTTCAATTACACGGCGCAGCTCTTTTGCTTTAGGCAAAGTTGTTTTGATGACTTCGTGCTTCACCAAAGAACCAGCCATGTTGCTGAACATCGCTTTGCGATGGCTGCTGTTACGGTTTAATTGACGACCACTCTTACGATGGCGCATGACCCTATCCTTCTAACTAAACTAATATAGTGATTTAGATTATTCAGCTAGGCTTGCAGGCGGCCAATTTTCTAGGCGCATACCTAGAGAAAGACCACGTGAAGCTAGCACGTCTTTAATTTCAGTTAGAGACTTCTTACCTAAGTTAGGCGTTTTAAGAAGCTCAACTTCAGTGCGCTGAACTAAATCACCGATATATTGAATTTGCTCGGCTTTCAAACAGTTTGCTGAACGTACTGTTAGCTCAAGATCATCAACTGGACGAAGCAGAATAGGATCGAATTCTGGCTTCTCTTCTTTCTCTTCTGGCTCAGTTACATCACGTAAATCTACGAATGCATCTAATTGCTCAGCTAAGATAGTAGACGCACGGCGGATCGCTTCTTCAGGATCTAAAGTGCCGTTTGTTTCCATATCAATGATTAACTTGTCTAAGTCTGTACGTTGCTCAACACGGGCTGATTCAACCGAGTACGCAATACGTTCAACTGGGCTGAATGATGCATCAAGCAGCAGACGACCAATTGGACGCTCATCGTCATCAGAGGATAAACGACTAGATGCCGGCACATAACCGCGACCGCGCTCAACACGAATACGCATGCTGATCTCGCTGCTATCTGTCGTAAGGTGACAGATAACGTGATCTGGGTTGGCGATAGTTACATCACCATCGTGCTGAATATCAGCCGCAGTCACAGGGCCTACACCAGATTTAGTCAGGGTCAGAAAAACTTCATCTTTGCCTTCTAAAGTTACTGCTAGACCTTTAAGGTTTAACAGAATTTCAATGATGTCTTCTTGTACGCCCTCTTTCGCGCTGTACTCATGCAATACACCGTCGATTTCTACTTCAGTTACTGCACATCCAGGCATAGATGATAACAGTATACGGCGTAAGGCATTACCCAAAGTGTGACCGAAGCCACGCTCTAATGGTTCTAAAACTACTTTAGAACGCGTTGGGTTGATAGCGTCGATATCGACTAACCTTGGTTTTAGGAATTCGGTAACAGAACCCTGCATTTTATCCTCTCTTAACTCTTAACTTTACTTAGAGTAAAGTTCGACGATTAGTTGTTCGTTAATGTCCGCAGACAGATCTGAACGCTCAGGTAGGCGCTTGAAGCTACCTTCCATTTTCTTACCGTCAACTTCAACCCAAGTCGGCTTTTCACGTTGCTCAGCCAACTCTAGAGCAGCGATGATACGTGCTTGTGTTTTTGACTTCTCACGAATTACAACAGTATCTTCTGGAGTAATTACGTATGAAGGGATGTTCACTACACGACCATTAACTAAAATCGCTTTGTGGCTTACTAACTGACGTGCTTCAGCGCGTGTGCTAGCAAAACCCATGCGATATACAACATTGTCTAAACGTTGCTCTAAAAGCTGTAACAAGTTTTCACCTGTATTACCTTTAAGGCGAGCAGCTTCTTTGTAGTAGTTACGGAATTGCTTTTCTAATACACCGTAGATACGACGTACTTTTTGCTTTTCACGTAGCTGTAAACCGTAATCAGATAAGCGACCTTTACGAGCGCCGTGCTGACCAGGTGCAGTCTCAAGTTTACACTTAGAGTCGATAGCTCTTACGCCGCTCTTAAGGAACAGGTCAGTACCTTCACGACGACTCAGCTTGAGCTTAGGGCCCAAATATCTTGCCATGTTATTTCTCCTAACCTATTGTTAAACGCGACGTTTCTTCGGTGGACGACAACCATTATGAGGGATTGGCGTCACGTCAGTGATGTTGGTGATACGGTAACCAGCAGCATTCAAAGCACGTACAGCAGATTCACGACCTGGACCTGGACCTTTGATGAAAACTTCTAGATTTTTTAAACCGTATTCTTGAGCAGCAGTACCTGCACGCTCTGCAGCAACCTGAGCCGCGAATGGAGTAGATTTACGTGAACCACGGAAACCTGAACCACCTGCTGTTGCCCAAGATAGTGCATTACCTTGACGGTCGGTAATTGTTACAATAGTGTTGTTGAAAGAAGCATGAACGTGAGCCATACCATCAGCAACTTGCTTTTTAACCTTCTTACGACGAATTGGTGCTTTAGCCATAATCTACCCCACCTTATTTCTTGATAGGCTTGCGAGGACCCTTACGAGTACGCGCGTTAGTCTTAGTACGTTGACCACGTAGTGGTAACGAACGACGGTGACGTAGGCCACGGAAACAACCAAGGTCCATAAGGCGCTTGATATTTAATGTAACTTCACGACGAAGGTCACCTTCTACAGTGTACTTGCCAACTGCTTCACGCAATACGTCAAGTGTTTCGTCTGAAAGTTCACCGATTTTTGTGGTCTCGGCGATACCAGTCGCTGCTAAGATTTCCTTAGAGCGAGTCTTACCTATGCCATAAATAGCAGTTAAACCGATAACTGCATGTTTATGATCAGGGACGTTAATGCCAGCGATACGGGCCACTAACACATCTCCTATATTTGAATTTGGTAATCATCTGTTTGAAAAGCCCGTAAGGATACTCAAACGAAGACCAAATCACAACTAAAAACACAGGCCGAGTAAATAACTCAGCCTGCACGACTGTTTAATTAGCCTTGCCTTTGCTTGTGCTTAGGCTCACTGCAAATTACGCGTACTACACCAGCACGTTTAATAACTTTACAGTTACGGCATATTTTCTTAACGGAAGCACGTACTTTCATTGCTCAACTCCGTAAACTGACCTTATCGGCCGTAGCCTTTAAGGTTCGCTTTTTTCAGCACAGAATCATACTGATGTGACATCAGATGCGTCTGTACTTGTGCCATAAAGTCCATGATTACAACAACGATAATCAAAATTGATGTACCGCCGAAATAGAATGGCGTTTGCCATGCCATAGTCATGAATTCGGGCACCAGACAGATAAAGGTTATATACAAAGCACCTGCCAATGTCAGGCGTGTCATCACTTTATCAATGTATTTAGATGTCTGCTCACCTGGACGAATACCTGGGATAAATGCGCCAGATTTTTTCAGGTTATCTGCTGTTTCACGCGGGTTAAATACCAACGCGGTGTAGAAAAAGCAGAAGAAGATAATAGCCGCAGCTAAAACCATCGCATATAAAGGTTGACCTGGAGTCAACGTTGTAGCGATTGCTTGTAGCACATCAGCGACCGGACCTTCACCCTGGCCGAACCAGCTTGCAATTGTACCAGGGAACAGAATTATACTGCTAGCAAAGATTGGTGGAATAACACCCGCCATGTTTACTTTCAGTGGTAAGTGCGTGCTTTGAGCAGCAAATACCTGACGACCTTGTTGACGCTTTGCATAGTTAACGACGATACGACGTTGACCACGTTCAAAGAATACAACTAGGTAAGTAACAGCGAATACGATTACAGCAATCAATAACAGTACAAGTACATTCAGATCACCTTGGCGCGCCATTTCGGCTGTCGAACCAATAGCAGACGGCAGGTTAGCTACGATACCAACAAAAATCAGAACTGAGATACCGTTACCGATACCACGTTCTGTAATTTGTTCGCCCAACCACATTAGGAACATAGTACCAGTTACTAAACTCACTACAGCAGTGAAGTAGAAACCGATACCAGGGTTAACAACTAACCCGTCCATCATGCCCGGTAAGCTTGTAGCAATACCGATTGATTGGATTGTAGCAAGCACAAGCGTGCCGTAGCGTGTGTACTGGCTAATTTTCTTACGCCCTTGCTCACCTTCTTTCTTAAGCTCTATAAACGGCGGATACATATGCGTTAATAGTTGCGTAATAATCGAAGCCGAGATATACGGCATAATACCCAGTGCTAACACTGAAGCTCGCTCAAGCGCACCACCGCTGAACATGTTAAACATTTCAACAATGGTGCCCTTTTGTTGCTCGAAGAAATCGGCAAGTACAGCGGCGTCAATCCCAGGGATCGGCACAAATGAACCTAGACGGTAAATAATGATAGCACCCAATACGAATAGTAATCGACGTTTCAATTCCGAAAGTCCACCTTGTGCACTTTTCATATCTTGACCTGGTTTAGCCATTAGTACTTCCTTAGTCTTCTACCTTGCCTCCGGCAGCTTCGATAGCTTCGCGTGCACCTTTAGACACTTTAATGCCTTTAACGGTAACAGCGCGTGAAACTTCGCCAGATTTTACAACTTTAACGAACTGGATGTTCTTTTTAATGATACCAGCTGCCTGTAACGCGTTCATATCTACCACATCGCCTTCAACTTTAGCGATTTCGTATAGATTTACTTCTTTAGACACAAGAGACTTGCGTGAAGTGAAACCAAACTTTGGTAGACGTTGTTGCATAGGCATTTGACCGCCTTCGAAACCAACGCGTACTTTACCACCAGAACGTGATTTTTGACCTTTGTGACCACGACCACCAGTCTTACCAAGACCAGAACCGATACCACGGCCAACACGCTTACCAGCGGCTTTTGAACCTGCAGCAGGTGAAAGTGTATTCAAGTTCATCGAATTACCCCTCAACCTTAACCATGTAAGAAACTTGGTTGATCATACCGCGAACTGCTGGCGTGTCTTCTAGCTCAACAGTGTGGTTGATACGACGTAAACCAAGGCCACGTAATGTAGCTTTATGTTTCGGTAAACGACCGATTGAGCTACGTACTTGAGTTACTTTTACTGTATTTGCCATGGTGTCTTACCCCAAGATTTCGTCAACGCTAAGACCACGCTTCGCTGCAATACCTTGTGGAGAATTCATGTTCTCTAGGGCTGCAATCGTTGCGCGAACGATGTTGATCGGGTTAGTTGAACCGTATGCTTTAGATAGTACGTTTTGTACGCCAGTAACTTCTAGTACTGCACGCATCGCACCACCGGCGATGATACCTGTACCTTCAGATGCAGGCTGCATGTAAACTTTTGAACCCGCGTGGCGACCCTTGATTGGGTGCTGTAGCGTGTTACCGTTTAGTTCAACAGAGATCATGTTGCGACGTGCTTTTTCCATTGCTTTTTGAATAGCAGCAGGAACTTCACGTGCTTTACCATAACCAAAACCTACTTTACCTGCGCCATCACCAACTACTGTTAGTGCAGTGAAGCTAAAGATACGACCACCTTTAACCACTTTAGACACACGGTTTACCGCGATTAGCTTTTCAGCCAAATCAGGCTGTTGTTGCTTTGCTTCTACGTTAGCCATTGTCTACTCCTAGAATTGCAGACCGGCTTCACGCGCTGCATCAGCAAGCGCCTTCACACGGCCGTGATATTTAAAGCCACTGCGATCAAAAGCAATCTTTTCGATGCCTTTGTCAGCTGCACGTTCAGCAACCGCTTTACCAACTGCTTGAGCAGCTGCAACGTTACCTGTGCCTTTAACTGTTTCGCTAATTGCTTTTTCAACAGTAGAAGCAGCAGCCAGTACAGTACCCTCAGCAGTAACTACTTGAGCGTAAATGTGACGTGGCGTGCGGTGGATAACAAGACGCGTTGTGCCTTGTTCAATATAATTTCTACGAGTGCGTTTAGCACGACGTAGACGAGCTGTTTTTTTATCCATCGTCTTACCTTACTTCTTCTTAGCCTCTTTACGGCGTACATTCTCATCTGAGTAACGAACACCTTTACCTTTATAAGGCTCAGGTTTACGGTATGCACGAATGTTAGCAGCTGTTTGACCAACTAACTGCTTGTCTACGCCCTTAACTAGAACTTCTGTTTGGCTTGGAGTTTCAATCGTAATTCCCTCAGGTACTTCGAAATTAACTGGGTGCGAGAAACCAAGTGTTAAGTCTAAAACTTTACCCTTAGCTGCTGCACGGTAACCAACACCTACTAACTGAAGTTTCTTCTCGTAACCTTCATGCGTACCAACAACCATGTTGTTGATTAGAGCGCGAGCAGTACCTGCTTGTGCCCATGCATTAGCTACGCCTTCACGAGGTAAAGTTGTAATAACGTTGTCGTTAACTTGTACTTCAACAGCGTCGTTGATAGTACGAGTTAATTCACCGTTTTTGCCTTTAACTGTGATGTCCTGGCCTTTTAATGTAACTTCTACACCGGCAGGAACATTGATTGGTGCCTTTGCTATGCGAGACATAGTTCCCCTCCGATTAAGCTACAAAGCCAATGATCTCACCACCAACGCCGGCACTACGTGCTGCGCGGTCTGTCATTAGGCCTTTAGAAGTTGATACGATAGCGATACCAAGACCACCCATTACCTTTGGTAATTCGTCACGTTTCTTATAGATACGTAGACCAGGGCGGCTAACACGCTGGATATTTTCAATAACAGCTTTGCCTTCGAAATATTTTAAATCGATAGAAAGCTCAGGCTTCGCTTCACCGCTTACAGCGTAATCTGCGATATAACCTTCATCTTTTAATACTTTAGCTACTGCTACTTTCAGTTTTGAAGTTGGCATCGTTACTGATACTTTCTTCGCTGACTGACCGTTACGGATACGTGTAAACAAATCCGCAATAGGATCTTGCAAGCTCATAGTCTTACTCCCGTGATACTATTACCAGCTAGCCTTTTTAAGGCCAGGAATTTCACCGCGCATAGCTGCTTCGCGAACTTTGATACGGCTCATGCCGAATTTGCGAAGGTAACCATGTGGGCGGCCCGTAACGTTACAACGATTACGTTGACGTGAAGAGCTAGAATCACGTGGTAAAGCTTGTAGCTTTAATACCGCGTCCCAACGATCATCGTCAGATGTATTAACATCACTGATGATAGCTTTTAGTGCCGCACGCTTTTCAGCGAACTGAGCAACTAATTTCGCACGCTTTGCTTCGCGCGCTTTCATAGAATTCTTTGCCATAACCCTACCCTTATTTCTTGAATGGGAAGTTAAACGCTTCTAACAACGCACGGCCTTCCTCATCTGTTTTCGCAGAAGTAGTGATTGTGATATCCATACCGCGTACACGGTCTACTTTATCATAATCAATTTCTGGGAAGATGATTTGTTCACGTACGCCCATGCTGTAGTTACCACGTCCATCAAAAGACTTAGCACTTACACCACGGAAGTCACGGATACGTGGGATAGCGATTGAAACCAAACGCTCAAAAAAGTCCCACATACGCTCGCCACGTAGGGTTACTTTACAACCAATTGGGTAACCTTCACGCACTTTGAAGCCAGCAACTGATTTGCGTGCTTTAGTGATTAGAGGTTTCTGACCAGAGATTGCTTCTAGATCCGCAACAGCGTTATCTAGGATCTTCTTGTCAGCTAGAGCTTCGCCCACACCCATGTTTAATGTGATCTTTTCGATCTGAGGGACTTGCATGACAGAGCTGAAACCAAACTTCTCTTGAAGCTCAGCAACTACTTTGTCTTTATATACTTCATGCAGTTTCGCCATCATTCTACTCCAACTATTAGATAGTTTTACCAGTAGATTTAAAGATACGTAATTTCTTACCATCTTCAATCTTGAAACCTACACGATCTGCTTTACCCGTTTCCGAGTTGTAGATCGCAACGTTTGATACGTCGATAGACGCTTCTTTCTCAACAATACCGCCAGCTTGGTTCAACTGAGGAACAGGCTTTTGGTGCTTCTTGATTAAGTTGATGCCTTCGACAAATACTCGACCAGATTCAGCAACAACTGAAAGCACTTTACCGCGCTTACCTTTGTCTTTGCCTGCTAGTACGATTACTTCGTCATCACGACGGATTTTTGCTGCCATGATAGACTCCTTATAGTACTTCTGGTGCTAGTGAAACGATTTTCATGAACTTTTCAGTACGAAGTTCACGAGTCACAGGGCCGAAGATACGAGTACCAATTGGCTGTAAGTTATCGTTTAAGATAACAGCCGCATTGCTATCGAAACGGATCAAAGAACCGTCCGGACGACGAACGCCTTTTTTAGTACGCACAACTACCGCGTTTTTAACATCACCTTTCTTCACTTTACCGCGAGGAATAGCTTCTTTTACAGAAACTTTGATGATATCGCCAACCGCTGCATAGCGACGGTGCGAACCGCCAAGGACTTTAATACACTGCACTTTGCGAGCGCCGCTGTTATCAGCAACGTCCAGCTGAGTTTGCATTTGGATCATCTTAATGAGCTCCGGTGTAGTTACAACTCGCCGAGATCTTGTTCAAAATCAAGGCATTTAGGTTAAATTCCACTCAAAAAACTGTGTTTATGTCTTTCAAGGGCGGGCAATTGTACCAGCAATGTCGCGTCAAAGATAGGTCAATTTTTAATTAATTTAGCGTGTTAACGTGACGTACCGATTACAGTTTTGAGATATGGTGGCAAGCAATAAAGAATTCAACAACTTGCACAAATAACAACCAACTCTATTAATTAAGGCTTTGCTTCTAGCTTCACCTAAGTGAACAAATACAAGCAGCTATTGGTAAAAACTCGCCTCAATTAGTCTGCCTTTGCCGCTTTATATAATCAGCAACATTGCTCACCGTATCCAACCAATAGCCATTTTTGGGGTTCTTCAAGTAGCTTACCAGCTCTGCTAGCATCTGTTCATCGACGCTATACCTGCCTTTTTCACCGACATCGTGGCCAGCCAGTATTATCCAACTGTTGTTCACCCGGAGTGTATCTAATAGCGCTTTTAGCTCACTAAAACTCATGCCATCCATTCTTATCCCTGTTAGCTGAGCCAAGTCAGTATAACTGGGGTGATTAGCCGTCTCATCTAGCCAAGTGCGGCCAGTGAAGAAGTGCTTTGCTATTAAGGGCACGTAGCTTTTTACCTTAGCACCACGTCCTACAAAGGTATTACCGCAGGGGTAAGCAAAGCTGCGCGGGGTGACGCCTAAGTGTTGCTTAATATATTCAGTAGTGGTGATTATGTCGCGCTCAATGTCGGCTAAGTCCACTTGCTCTAGACCTTTTCCTTGCGCCCTAAGCCATGGGAAGTTGCCAGTGCACAAGTGCTCACTGGTATGGTTCCCTATTTCATGACCTTGCTTTGCTGCCGCTTGCCACAGTGCCAGCTTATCCTTTACTCGGTCAGGCATAACATAAAAAGTCGCGTTTACTTGCTGGCGATTCAAAAGTGGTAGCGCAATTTCCACTTGGCTTGGCCTGGCATCATCAAAGGATAAGCTGATTGCATTACGAGCATTATTTGGATAACTAAAGGTTTTCTCTGTCGTTGCCGCTAAAGTATCTACACTGTAAAGTAACGTGCTTAAAAGTAGAGTGACTATGAACAAGCTGAGCTGAGCGAGTCTTATTATTACCATCGGCTTTCCTTAAAGTGATGAGAGTAGCACTAAGGTATACAAAGCGTTAGTGCTGGCAAAGTGGTAAATTTTCAACTTGATATTTACCCTACTTGCCATCGCAAACAGTACTAATTCAGAGTTTTTAACGATACACTTACCCCAACAACAATGAGAAAGACAGCGCTGTGTTGAAGTTAGAAGAATATTATCAGGACGTTATCTTGCTTGCCGAAGGTGGTATGAGCAAGGTGTACCTTGCCACCGATAAAAAGCTCGGTCGTCGCGTCGCCGTCAAGGTTCTTGAGCTTAGCCCACACACTCAGTCTGATCCTCTCAACGAAGCGCGTCTATTAGCACGCTTTAACCATCCCAACATAGTACAAATTTACGATGCCTTTGAAAGCGATGGTCAAATAGCCTTAGAAATGGAGTATGTGCAAGGCGCAACCTTACAGCACTATACAAAGACACACGTATTAAATACCGAACAAAAAATTGAGCTACTCAGTGATATTGCCGCGGGTTTAGCCTCGGCGCATAGCCAAAATATTCTTCATCTAGACTTAAAACCGGGTAATGTTTTAGTGAATGAGCAGGGCACGGCGAAAATAGCCGACTTTGGTATTTCACAACTAGAAGACCACCCAGCCGCTCACCCCCACACCAGCTACGGTAGTCTCACCGCTATGTCTCCTGAGCAACTTAGGGGCGAAACACTTGATGGCCGCAGTGATTTATTCTCATTTGGATTGATTGCATATCAACTATTAGCCGAGCACCACCCTTATAGTCAACAAGCTGACGATAGCAGTGATCAGGCTATTGCTGAACAGATAAAGTTCCAGCCTTTAAAAACCAGCGCTAAACGTATTTTAGGTATTCCCCCAGCATTGGCACAGCTCATTGACCGCTTGTTGCAATACGATAAAAACGCTCGCCCAACTAGCGCCGGCGAAGTCAGCCAGCAGTTAAAGCAAATATTGCATTCTCTTAGCTATGATAACAGCGAAGCAACGTTATCCCTTGAAGAGATAGAGCTGCAAGATAAAGCCAGAGAAAAAGCCCAAGCACGAAAAAAACAGCTCGGCATTGCAACACTATTCAGCTTTTTGCTGTGCTTGATCGTTGGCGGATATTGGTATTGGCAGGAAACCAAACCTAAGACCTATATTGCGGCACTGCCAATTGAGTTTATTGGCCAAGGTGGCATACCAAACTCCCATAAGCAGATAGTAAAACAAGCCGTTGAGGATGCCATCTATCAGTTTCTCATTACCAGTAAAGACTATGAGCCAGTTGCAAAGAAAGAAGTAAAACAAACCTTAGCGTCGTTAGGCCAAACCGCTAAACCTTCTGATATTTCTCGCTCTTTACAAGTCGATAAGTTATTCATTCCCACCGGGGAGTGTAATAATTACAGCTGTACCATCCAACTCGAATTGCTAGGTAAATCTGGGAAAGTCGTTGAGTTTACAGAACGTATCACAGTAATAAACACGCAAATTTCTGCCACCTTTATTTCTGTTTCTCAAACGTTATCCAAAGCACTTGATAGCACTGATACTTCAGAGCAATTAATGGACGACAACTTTAATAGTGCCTATTCCGCGCTTATCGAGCAATTACACCAAGAAAACGCTGTCAGTATTGAGTTAATCAACCAGCTTAGAGAGTTCATTAAGGCATACCCTAACTACTTTTCTCTCTACACAACCTATACCAAAGGTAGCCTCAGATTATATAATCGAACTCTAGACATGGAGATTATAAACGAATTACAAGACGTCTTGGATTCAAGCCCTCAAGCATATAAAAAGACCTTAGACTACCTCGCCAATAAAACTTCGCTATTGCTAGTTCTGAATAAGAAAGACGAGATTGAGAAGCTATTAAACAACTACCAAGGTAATAACAGTAATTCATATGAGCTACTTAACCTTAAAGGGAGCGTATATCAAAAGTTAGGTAGGTATGATCAAGCGAAAGCAGCATTTAATAAAGCATACAAATTCAAACCGACCTTGGTTGTTTTAAGGAACCTTGTAAAAATCCATGCGATAACAGGAAACTTCTCTGAAGCCCTGCATTTCGCCGATAAAGCGTTATCAATTACGCAACAAGATCATCAGCTCATCAAAATTACCGCTGATATTTCATTAATCACAGGCAACCTTAATAGAGCAATTAAGTACTATGAGAGGTTAGTGGAATTTGATAGTAATAATGCCAACTATCTAACCAACTTGAGTACCGCCTTGAGTTTAATGAAGCAGCAAGAGTTATCTCTGGACTATGCAACTAAGGCGTATAAGGTAAATAAGCAAAGAGCGGATATTGTACTCAACTATGCTGACGCCTTAGCTTTAGCTGATAAAAATGCCTCTCAAGCCTACACCAAGGTCATAGAGCTTTTGGAGAGCCCAAATAAGCCAATCAATAAATTAATAAAAGCGCAGGCGCTGGCCCACCTGGGCTATAGTATTGAAGCACTGAAATTAATTCAGCAGGTAAAATCAGAAGCTCCAGAATTATATGAGCTGCCTTTTGTAAGCGCCCTTATTATGACTTTAGTAGGGGATAAAAGCTCTGCAATCATACAAATAGAAGCGAGCTTAGACTCAGGCTGGGCAGTGCAGTTTTTTAACTTGCGATGGTTTGATCCTCTGTGCGGAATAGACGAATTTCACACTCTGCTAGAGAAACACAACTATTCAGAGCGCTGTAGCGCTCTGAATTAAACCTCTAATTTGGCTCCGTGTCTTCGATAACAATCGTTGGATCTTGAGAAAAGTAACGCATTTGTGGATCGCTTTTATGCTTTGCGATGAGTCGATAAGCAATCTGAAAGTTGTCGTTAGAGTGCAAAGGGATTGCAAAGCCAGAGTCTAGGTGCTCAGCCATTTCCTGAACAGCACTTTCTAGAATCGTTTTCGACGACTCAATGCTAGTGATACTAACAATCATACTGCGACCACCATTAGCCACAATACTACTCACCTGATAGTTAAAATTATCTTGTGCATTAACAAATAGCGTACCGTTATCAGCGAACTGCCAACCGCTGTCGACGCTTTCAGGGTCAAGCTCATAATATAAGTTAACTGGCTTACCTGATAAATCAGCAATGTCGATAACGACCTTGTCTATATCTTGGTGTTGACGGTTAGTGATTGCCCAAGAGGAAGTTGGAGTCGCCTCTTGTGAGTTTCCTACACCTGGTAAAAAGCCAGGAGAAACTATAAAACTGAGTGACTGTTGCGCCATCTGTAATATCCTTCGTTTGTTTGTAGAGCTATTTACACTTATATAACCACATGAACCGCACGAATGCCATTACAATAGCTTACGGCATGCAGCGCGGCGTAAATCCGTTGAATTGTAAACAATTCATTTATCTGAGGAAGTGCCTAGAGCTTGTATAGAGTGCCGTAGCACACCGCAATATCGCCCTCGAATTGGATAGGGCCATGTTTAAGTGTGTACGTCGCTCAATTTCCACTTTAAATTATATCGGTTAGTTTAATGGCGTTGGATATAACAAAGGCCGCCACTGGCGACCTTTGCAAAGCGGAGCATTGACCGCACCAGTTAGCCGCCGAATAGGCCCTTTAGCTTGTCTTTTACCTTATCCTTTACCTTGTCTTTGGCTTTGTCTTTTGCCGCTTCTTTGAGGTCTAGACTGGTTTCAACTTGGTGGAATGGGCCTTTGATCCGCACTGGGATCTTAAAGCCAGTACTGTCATCGCTGCTAGCTTGACCTTCAATGGTATCAACAATGCCGGTGACCACACGGTAATCAACCAAGGTCTGTGGCAAGTCTACGGTGCCTTTACCTGTTACCCGTAATAGTGGGCTTGCCAAAGAGAAGTCATTGTTTTGACCAACGCCATCCGTAAACTCAAATGTCCCACTCATGGCTGAGAAATCGGTTTTTTGCTCAGGGTTGAAGTTGGCATTTAAGCCTTCAGAAACAGAAGAAAAGTCACCTTTGAGCATGTCTTTGCCTTTGCGGATCATCTCGGCAAGATTAGCCCCTTTTACACCACCGTCTTTAAACTCAAAGCCCAATTGGCCATCGAGGGCATTTACAAACTGCTTTTGACTGACCCCTTGGGTGTTTAGCTCCCAGTTTAGACTGCCTTTACCCAACACTTTGTCAAAGCCAATGGCGTCGGTCAAAAGTGGTTCAGCATTGATTGCCGTTAACGCAAAGTCAGTAGCAATGGTATAAGGTGTTGTTGCTGCATTGACAATAACTTTGCCCTTGCCTTGTCCTTCATAAGCTTGAAACTTATCCAAGCTAAGTGTCGCTTTGCCGGCGTTAAGCACTAGGCTGATTTGGTTTGCGCCTAACTTTATTTCCCTTGCACGCAGCCCTGTTGCAGTAATTTGCACATTGGCATTGAGACTATTAAGTGCAGATAAGTCGATAGCCGTGTCATCCCACACGATAGGCTGAGCAGGGGCATCCTTTGACTCAGATTGGGTTTGCTGTTTTTCTACCGGCTCTGGCAGGTAGGGGTTAAGATCTAACATGCCTAGGTCAACGGTTGCGGAAATATCTGGTTTATCAGTCAGTGCGACTTTACTTTGCCCTTTAATTACTAACTCGTCCAAAGTCGCCTCTAACGCCTCCAGCGTAAACACTTGCTCTTGCATGGTCATGCTGGCATTGAGGCTAAAGTCATTAAAGGCATTGTCTTTGGCTTTTAAATCAACGCCCTGCCACTGCGCTAGCGATTTCACTGAGTCGCCCGTCAATGCTAACTGGCCGCGGATCATTTTGCCTTGCTCGGCAATGTCACCATTATAGTCAAGCTCAAACAGCGCCGACTTCACTTGTTGCTCAACCTTAAAGGTATTGCCCTCAATCGCATTTGCGGGGTTATCGAGTGTGGTAGTTAAGTTGAACACTTGCCCTTGGAAGGTCAGCTCACCATCGACTTTTAGCGGTTGGTATAACGAAGACAGCATCACACTAATATCTAAATCACTTACTTGATACTGGGCGCCTGTGACACCGTCAAGGTAGGTAACTGAGCCACCATAAATGGCGACTTCACCGAGGCTAATATCTAAGCCTTCAGGTAGTTGCACGTTACCTTTTGCATTGGTTTGCGCCGCAGGCGTTTGCTCGGCGCTGCTTGCTAACAACTGCCAATTGGCATTGCCCTGCTGATCTGTTTCTAAAATTATGTCGGGGTTATTAATAACGAAACGCTCAAGCTTGGCTTCTCCAGATAAAGCACTGAGCCAAGCAATATGGATATCAAGTTGCTCCATGGTGAACATGTCTGGGCGACTGCCGCTGGCCATATTGGCAAAGCTCACCTGATTCAGCTCTAGCCGTAACGTTGGAAAGACGCCAATTTGGGTTTCGCCATTGATACTCAGCGTTCTCCCAGTTACCGACTCAACCTCTGTGGTTACTTGGTTAATAATGGCCTGTTTCGGTATTAAAAACGGGGCAGCGATAATGACAATGATGATAAGCGCGATAATGGCGCCAACTACTTTAACCAGCCGATTCATTGCTTTTCCTTATTCTAGAGCAAGCTATGTTCTTTATGATAACGGCTAAAGACGAATATACCATGAATATGACTAAATAATTTTACAACAGCGATTGCAACCGCTCGGCTAATCGGTATGATCCACGCCCTTGCCAGATTTTAGCTACGGTAGCTATAGTTATATGGCTGGTTATTAATCACACTTGGAGTACCTAACCCACATGAAGAAACTGCTCATATCACCGTCAAACATGGCCTTGGGCGAACAAGAAAGTCAGATTTATCAAAATATTTTAAAGCAAGCTACGGAGATCAGCCTCAACCTGATGGCGGTTAAAGTAGAGAATCACCCTGAAGATTTTCTTGGTTGGTGTTATGAACTACTTGATGTGGCAAAAAATCGCATCAACTTTGATCTCCTCGACGACCACCAATTACCTACCATTAAAAAGCTTCAAGACTTACTGATCTCCGCCATTAGCTTTTTACAGTTAAAAACGTTGCGCATTGCCCCTTGGCCTATGGTGACGGCTTTTATTAATGATCATAAAACTATTTTGGTATTGGAAGAACAACTTAAGTTAATGGAGTATTTGCAGCCACTACGCGAACAGCCGCTGGCGACCATGAGCAAAGAAGATCGCCTCGCCTTTACGGGCAAACATGCCGCCAGCCTAGATACCAGTGTTTATCAATTTGATGTTGAATGGTTTGCCAGCACTAAGAATGCCAAAGCTTTCCACCAGCTGTTGGATGATCTTCCCAGTGCTTTTGATAAGGCATTGGCAGAAATTCCCAGCACCGGTGAAGTGACGCTGGCGCATTACCAGCAGTTCACCATTGCTTATTTAAGTGCTTTTGCCGACAGCTCAGACAAACCGACCTTAGCTCCAGCAACACGCCTGTTGGCGATGCGCCGCCCAGATATCTTCACCCCGATCACGCCAAGTAAGCTAGAGCCACTGTGCCAAGCTTTGGGCATTACCAAACTGAGCAATCGAGACTTTGAGCGTTATTGGAGTGATATTGTTTGTAATATCACGACCCTACCTTGGTTTATGAAGCCCACACCAGTTGATGAGCTAGAGCAAAACTTAGCTGCCATTAAAGCACTATTACCTTGCCTATTTTATTATGCTGATGAAAATACCGCGAGCAGCTCTAATTACTATAAGTTATTGCATAAGCCGAAGCGGAGCAGCACTGCAAAGAAAGCGACTCGACGTGGTAAGGAGTCGGCTACTGCGCTGGTCGACCGTGCCCTAGAGGACGATTCCATCCCTGAACATATTCGCGCCAAGCGGGACTCAATTATCAGTGAAGTTGAGAAAGGTCGTAGCGTGGCGGACACCATTAGCCTAATGCGCACTATTTTTGGCTAATCACTTGTACAGCTTGCATTATTGCTGTGCAAGCTGTGTCCTTTTGCACCAGCGCCGTGCAAGACTTCTCTTTTGGCGATCTTAGTCATATTTCTACATAGAAAATAAATTCCAATATTTACAAAAAGATAGAATAAATATTCACTTTTTTTTGCGATTGGCCCACCCCTTGCAGATTAGACACTGACAACACAGCAATAATAACTCTGCGTTCAATGGGGAAAACAGGATGAAAAACAAATCTTTACTTATGCTGCTCGGCGGCCTCACCGCGTGCTTTTGTGTCTCTGCTCAAGCGGAGGTCACCGCCAACATCGCTGCCAGCTCTAACTATTACTGGCGCGGCATCACGCAAACCGATGACGGGGCAGCCGTTTCTGGTGGCTTGGATTACAGCAATGAGTCAGGGTTTTATGCTGGTACTTGGGTGTCTAATATCGACTTTGGTGACTCGGCCAGCTATGAAATGGATTTGTACGCAGGGTATGCTGGTGAAATTAAGGGCATGAGCTTTGATTTTGGTTATATTCACTATGGTTACCCAGACGCCAGTGGCGACATTGATTTTGGTGAAATCTATGCCGCCTTGGGATGGCAATACTTTACATTTAAACTCAGCCATTTAGCTACAGCACAAAGCGACTCGACCACGGAAGAAGACATGCTGTACGCCGAAGTGTCGGCGAGTTTCCCGGTATTTACTGACAGTGAGCTAACACTGCACCTTGGCCGTTCAAGTGGCGACACAGTCATGGAGTGGACTGGTGAAGATGACACTTATATGGACTATGGCGTGAGCCTCTCGACGCAAGGCTTTACCTTTGGCTTAGTCAAAACCGACTTAGACAGTGGCGATGACCTCAAAGCCTATGTCAGCTACGGACTCGATTTTAATTTATGATTTCAAGGCTGGCGGTTACTGTGACGACCGCCGCGCCTTATTTTTATTTACTTGCTGCAACACTACAGGGCCGGAAGGCCCTTTTTTCATGCCGTTTTAATCACACCCGCTAATTAAGGTACGCTATGACCGCTTGAAGCAGTCCAAATACGATACCACTGCTCGCGACTCATGCTAAGTGACTGTGAAGCAACCGCGCTGGCAACTCGAGTAATATTTCCAGTGCCCAGTACCGTGGCTGGTTGCGATGGATGCATTGCCAGCCAAGCATAGATCACCTGGTCAATTGCAGTGCTGCCAATCTCTTCACCTACTTGCTGTAACACTGCACGCAGCCGCGTCGCTTTGCTATCGTCACTTGAGAAAATGCGGCCACCAGCTAAAGGCGACCACAGCATAGGATTAATTCCACGCTGCTGACACTGATCAAGCGTGCCGTCATCCAGTGCTTTCATTTCATAGGGTGAAAATTCAATTTGATTGGTCACTAAACTAAAGTCGAGCCGAGATTGTAATAAATCAAACTGACTGGGCGTAAAGTTAGAGACACCAAAATGCAATACATCACCATTTTGCTTAAGCGTATTAAAGGCATCAGCCACTTCATCGGCATCCATCAGATAATCCGGGCGATGAATTAACAAGACATCCAACCTGTCGGTGCCGAAGTGTTTTAACGACTGCTGAGCTTGAGCAATAATATGCGCCTTACTGGAATCATAGTGATTGGCTTTTCCGGCCAATCCAAGGCTGGGAAATGCGGGTTTAATACCACACTTAGTAATAATACGTATTTGCTCGCGAGTGCTGGGTTCAATAGCTAACGCTTTGCCAAACTCGGCTTCACACTGGTACTCACCGTAGATATCGGCATGATCGGTATCTCGGATCCCAAGCTCAATAGCTTGCTTTAAAAAGCTCAAGTTTTGTTGTGGCGTCACCTGCCAATCCAGCAGCCGCCAAAAACCTAAAACCAGCGGGTCAATGATTCGGGGGGATGTTTTCAAAGCGTTACTCCTATTTTTGCCACCACTTGCTTGGCCTTCTCTACTGCGCTTTCAGCAGAATCTGAACGCGCTAACGCCACGCCCATGCGGCGCTTGCCGCTTACCTCGGGTTTACCAAACAAGCGAATATCAGTTAAAGGTTCTGCTAGGGCCTGTGCAATATGGTTAAATTGCACTTGTTGAGACTCTCCCTCAACCAGGATCACACTGGATGCCGATGGCCCATAAAAGTCAATGGCGGGAATGGGTAAACCTAAAATTGCGCGCGCGTGCAGCGCAAACTCACTTAAATCTTGCGAGATTAACGTTACCATACCGGTATCATGAGGACGTGGTGATACTTCACTAAAGTAGACTTCATCCCCTTTAATAAACAGCTCGACTCCAAATACCCCTCTGCCACCGAGTGCGGCAGTGACCTTTTCTGCCATCGCCTTACTGCGCTCAAGCGCCAGCTCAGACATTGCTTGCGGTTGCCAGCTTTGTTGGTAGTCGCCATCTTGTTGCACGTGGCCAATGGGCTGGCAAAAACTAGTGCCATCGACATGACGAACGGTTAGCAAGGTGATCTCATAGTCAAAGTCGACAAAGCCCTCAACAATGACTCGACCTTGCCCAGCTCTTCCGCCTTGCTGAGCGTAATGCCAAGCCGGCTCGATATCGGTGACACTGTGGATCACACTTTGCCCCTTACCTGAGGAGCTCATGATTGGCTTCACCACACAAGGCATGCCAATGTGAGTTACTGCAGCCTTAAAGTCTGCAAGGGTATCGACAAACTGATAAGGCGAAGTAGCCAAACCTAACTCTTGTGCCGCCAAACGACGGATCCCTTCACGGTTCATGGTTAACTGAGTCGCTTTAGCACTGGGTACCACAGTAAACCCTTGCGCTTCTAACTCCACCAACTTATCCGTGGCAATCGCTTCTATCTCTGGGACAATATAGTCGGGCTGTTCCTGTGCAATAATGGCGCCCAGTTTGTCACCATCTAACATGGATATGGTGTAACTGCGGTCGGCCACTTGCATAGCGGGTGCATGCTCATACCTATCCAGTACCACCACCTCGGCACCGAGACGCTTAAATTCAATCACCACTTCTTTGCCTAACTCACCACCACCGCACAGTAAAATCTTACATGCAGTGTTAGAGAAAGGGGTACCTAACGGCTTGATTTTCATAATTGTTCCTTGGTTAAGGTAATAGTCCCATGGTAGCGGCTTTTAACGCCTCACAAAAGGGCTCTAACTTAGCTGAGCTGCACCTGCGCTTGCCATGGTTGCTGATTTTCCAGTTGCAATGTTAACGCATCGCCATCGGTCAAACGGCCCACCCCTTGTGGGGTCCCAGTTAACACGATATCACCTGGCATCAGGGTAAAGTATTGGCTTATCTCTTGTAACAACGAAGTCATTGAGAAAATCATTAAGCGTGATTCGCCGTGCTGGCGCAGCAAGCCGTTTTGCCAAAAGCGATACTCTATATTATCTGCTAAGGTCGCTTCATTACAGCGCACAAATGGACTAATGGGACAGCTACCATCATAGGCTTTGGCACGCTCCCAAGGATGACCTTGAGCCTTAAGCTGTGCTTGCACCTCGCGCAAAGTCAGGTCTAGCGCCAACCCTAAGCCGCAGATATGACGCAACGGATTATCGCTTGTGGCATCAATGGTATTGCCCACTAACAGTGCTAGCTCCGCTTCATAATGGTGGTCACCTAGGGATTTTTTTAACGCTATGTTTTGCTCAAAGGCCACCAAGCTGGTCGCCGGTTTTATAAACAAAAGCGGTTTCTCGGGCACTGGGTTATTAAGCTCTTCGGCATGGGCAACATAGTTTCTACCTACACACACCACCTTGCCCAGTGGTAGGTTTATCGGCTCGCCTGTGTGCCATTGATAGGTATTCATATATTCTCCTTGATTTGCTGCTTGTTAATGTACCACAAGTTACTTAGTTTGAACTTGACTCAACGCGTATCTCGCCTAAGATGTTTCTAAAACGAAACGGGTTAACATTAATTTATCAACCGTAATAATTACCTGCTTATGCGCAAATAAATTAATACAACCTCGCTAGCACCAAGGACCCAAAATAATGCAAGAACACGCAAACCAACCGCTTTGTGACTTTGTTGAATACCCACAACAAGAAATGCTAAGTCGCGCCGAGGACTTTTTAGCTAACAGTAAAAGGCGCCATAGCATCCGCGCCTTTAGTGATAGAGCTGTGCCTCAGGAGATCATCGAGGCCTGTATTAAAGCCGCCGGCACGGCGCCGAGTGGAGCTAACCACCAGCCCTGGCATTTTGTTGCCATCAGTAACCCAGAAAAGAAAAAGCAAATCCGTGTCGCTGCTGAAGAATTGGAACAGTCCTTTTACCAAGGGCGAGCTGGCGATGAATGGCTCGATGCGTTAAAACCACTGGGCACCGACGCGCAAAAACCCTACTTGGAGCATGCACCATGGTTGATTGCTATTTTTAGCCAGAAAAAAGGTGGAGTTCATGCACAAGACCAGCACACCAATTACTATGTCCACGAGTCTGTGGGGATTGCTACCGGCTTTTTGATCCAAGCCTTACACAATGCAGGGCTTGCTACCTTAACGCACACCCCAAAACCGATGAGCTTTTTAACTGAGCTGTGTGGCCGCAATCGCGATAATGAACGGCCCTATATGCTGTTGGTTGCCGGATACCCCAGTGAAGATGCCACTATCCCCGAGCATGCTACGGTTAAGAAATCACTCTCGGAAATTGCGACCTTTATATAAAAAAGGGGCTGGCGCATTATTTTTACTATGCCAGCCCACGGTGTAGCCAATTAAAGAGCCAGGGTCTCCCCGGCTTCAAGTCCACTGATGATGTGAGTGCGATTATCTCGGGTTTCACCGACACGTACATAGCGTTTGTGGATCTTACCTTGTGCAACCACTTTCACCATGGCTAACTGCCCTTGACGCAGTATGTATTGGCTCGGAATGGTGATCGCACTTTGCTCATTGAGCGGCAAATCAACGAGGGCATACATGCCTGGTATCACTTTTGGCATTAATGCCATATCCAGCTTAATCATAAAGTTGCGAGCCTGGCTATTAGCCAGTGGGTGCATCTCCGTGACCTTCGCTGGTTGGGTGATGTTCAGTGCAGGAATATGAACAGTGAATTGTTGGCCCAAATTCACCGCCGTAATTTGACTCTCTCTAACGGCGACTTGTACTTGCAGTTGCAGCGGATTAAGCAATGACACAATCGCTGTACCAGGGCTAAGTAAACTGCCCGGCTCTTTTAGGCGCTCGACGACTTTACCTGAAATAGGCGCCACAATCTGAGTGTAGCCCAGAGCGACTTCTGCACTGCGATACGCCTCACTGAGCGCTTGCCCCTGCGCTGTCAGCTCATTCACTCTGGCTTGCCATTCATCCACTTGATTAATGGCCACCAAGCCTTGCTCATTTAGTGCTTTACTGCGGGCAAGCTGCTTCTTTGCTTGCGTTAGCTTAGCAGTATTGGCAGCCTGCTCTGCGGCCACTCGCTGTAATTGTGCCTTTAGCTCAGCATCATCTAGCGTTGCGAGTAGCTGTCCGGCTTGCACTTGATCTCCTGCGCGTACATTTAAGGTTTTAAGCTCAGCCAGTAAGCGACTCGACACCAGTGTGTTTTGCTTTGCCACCACACTGGCTGGCAGTTGCTCAATCACCTGAAGAGGCGCTTTCTCAACCACGTAAGTCTGCCCTTGATACGCGCTTGGTAACGGTTTTTCACCGGGAGCCAGCTTGTCAGCGAAGCCTCCCGCAAGCCAAACCACCAGCAACAGTAAACCGATAATAGCTAAGAGGGGATAAATAAACTGTTTACGAAGCATGATGCGACTCCTGAGTTGACGAGGTGTTGGATGGATTAGCAAGTTCCGGTTTATTACGAAAGACTAGGTAATACACCACGGGTACCACTAACAGCGAAAACAAGGTTGATGCGATGATGCCAAAAATAATTGCCAACGCTAAGCCACTGAATACGGGGTCTAAAATAATCACTAAGTTCCCCAATAGCGTGGTGCCTGCGGTGAGCAAGACCGGCCTCATTCTGACACTTCCAGCTGCAATAAGCGCATCCAGTAATGCCATACCTGAAGCTCGTGATTGATTAATAAACTCGACTAAGATCAGTGAGTTTCTCACCACGATCCCAGCCAGCGCTATCATCCCTATCATTGCCGTAGCGGTAAATAATACCGGCTCGGGCGCGCCGGCGATGACCCGCTCACCAAACTGATTCAATAACCAAAAGCCCGGCATAATCCCTATCATCGTTAATGGAATAGCCGACATAATAATCAGCGACAAGCTGCTGGATGCCGTTTGCAATCGTAAAATGACAAAAATGGCCGCCAGCGCGAAAGCAAAAGCAATGCCCATATCACGGAATACATCAATGGTAATGCGCCACTCCCCTTCACCGGTAAAGGTATACTCGGTTCCCTCAGGCATAGACCAGCTCTGGCCACCACCACTATTTAAGAAGGTGCGTTGCGACCAGTGTGTCTGCTCGTTATGACCATTTTCATCTGCCACCACATCAGCGATAACGGCGGCTGGAGTACGACCATTGAGCTCTGCAAAGACATAAATCACTTCTTTGAGATCCTTGCGGTGGATAATGGGAGCGCTGGCAATGGTGGTCAACTCACCCAACTCAGCAATAGCAACCAAAGGCTGGGCTGCTTGTTCTAAGCCATACGCTTGCGTGGTTTTAGCCAACTCTTGACGACCACGCACCTGCAGCGCTAATAGGTTCTGCCACTGATTGCGCTCTTGATAACTCACCATTAGCTGCAAAGGCACTGGCGCGGCTTCGTTTTCCACGTATAAATACCCGGCCTGCACGCCACTGCTGGCAATGTTGAGCGCTTGGTTAACATCTTGAGTAGCGACCCCAGATAACGCAGCTTTGTGCTTATCCACCACAAAACGCTGCAACACAGTGGGGTGTGCCATCGAAGTATCGACTTCAACCACATGTGGTTCGCGCTTTAGGCGTTCAGCTAACTGCTGTGCTGCCAATTGTTGTTGCTCTCGAGGCACAAAAGGATCGGCATACACCTCTGCAGCAAGGGTGCTCAAAACGGGAGGGCCCGGCGGCACTTCAACGACTTTAATGCGGGTCAATGGCTGATTCAGATGCTGCAGCTTTTCACGTAAGCGCATCACTACAGCATGCGATTGGTGTTCACGCTCAGCTTTATCCACAAGCAATACTCGTAACTCAGCCAAGTGACTGCCATAGCGTCGATAGTATCCCCTGACCATGCCATTAAAGTCCATACTTGAAGGTTTACCAACGTACGCGGCAATATCCGTAACTTCTGCAACAGACCAAACAATGTCTTGTACCTTACGTGTCATTGCTGCAGTGGTTTCTAAACTGGTGCCCTCAGGCATGTCGATCAATACCTGTATTTCGCTTTTATTATCAAATGGTAGTAACTTAAGTGGCACGGCACGAAAAACCGGCAAGCTGGCACTTGCCACAAACAGCCCAAGTACCCCCCACAATACCCATTTAGCGCGTTTTGGCCGAGCTAAAATCGGCAGCATAATACGGCCATAGAGAGACTGCTTGGGGCTCTGCTGCACTGGCATCACTTGCTTCTTTAACAGCTTTTTAGCGAGCCACGGCGTGACTAAAAAGGCCACTAAAGTGGACGCAATCACACTGACTGGCACATTAAATGCCATTGGCGCCATATAAGGGCCCATCATGCCGGTGATAAAGGCCAGAGGAATAAATGCCATAACAATAGTTAGGGTCGACATTAACAGCGCCGACTTTATTTCGGTCATCGCGGCAATGATGCTACCGTCTTTATCGTCATCATCGCTATTGTGAATAAAGCGGCTAATGTTATCGATACCAGTGATGGGGTCGTCCACCAGCAACCCAAGAGAGAGGATCAAAGCAAATAAGGTAACGCGATTAATGGTATAGCCAAAAGCAAAATCCAGCCCTAGGGTAATGCCATAACAAATGGGTACGGCAAGGCCCACCACCAGCGCTGGGCGCCAGCCTAAAAAGACCCCGACAAAGACCACCACAGTAAACACCGCAAATGCCAGACTTGAGGTCAGGTTATTGACTTTGTCATCGGCGGTATCACCGTAGTTACGTAGCACCGTAACCTTCACCTCAGGCGGCAAGAGTTGTTGCTGCAGCTCGCTCATGAGCGCCAAACTTTGTTCTGCCACCGTCACCGCATTACTGCCTTTTTGTTTCGCGATACTGAGCGTGACCATAGGGGCATTTTGTTGCTTACCTTGGCTTGCTAACCACTGATAACTGGTGGCTTCCGTTGGACCATCGATAATAGTGGCAACGTCTTTTAAGTAGACGCTCTGGCCATTAATGACATTCACCACTAACTGCTCGAGTGCCTTTTTGTTACGCAGCACATCGCCAGATTCAAAACGGATTGCCTGACTCCCTGCGACGACTTGGCCCACCTGCTCGACCTGATTTGATGCTTGAATGGCGCTGAGGATATCCATAGGGGTGGTTTGATGCGCCGCTAATGCAGTTAAATTCAACTCAACCCGCAGTGCACGAGTTCGGCCTGAGATCACCGTCACTTCGTTGGTGTCGGCAATGGTTTGTAACTCTATAGATAGCTCTTGGGCAAAGCGTGTGAGTTCATAATCACCATAACGTTCAGGATTTTCGCTGCTGAGCCCTAACATTAATATCGGCACATCATCCACTTCAATAGGCCGAACTTGCCAACCCTTCACCAATCCCGGCATCTGATGTTGGTTCGCATACAGTTTAGTGTAAGTATTGAGGATGGCTTTCTCGCGGTCTTCACCAACATGGAAGCGCAAAGTGACGACCGCACCACCGGTTTGCGTGGTAGAGTACACATGCTCCACACCGGGTATTTGCAGCAGTAATTTTTCCAATGGAGTTGTCACCAAACGCGCCACTTCTGGTGAAGCGGTGTTAGGCACTTCAACATGAATATCCAGCATGGGCACCACAATCTGCGGCTCTTCCTCGCGAGGTGTCATTTGCAGCGCAAAAACTCCCACCAGCACAGCAATAAGGAAGAGCATAACAGGTATGCTCCCCTGTAAACTGCGTTTAATGGCACTATCTACTTTTTCCATAACCACTCTTAACCTACTTGCTCTTAGGCACAAAATAATTGATATAAGCTTTCCAGTAACAGCGCGACTTTGGGATCACTGACACGATAGTAAATCGTGGCTCCCTCGCGCCGCGTGGTCACTATTTCTGCCTTTCTCATACTCGCCAAATGCTGCGACAGTGCCGACTGCGCTAAGGGCACGGCCTGATTTAATTCACTGACGCTCAGTTCTTGCTTTTGCAGTGAGCATAAAATCATTAAGCGATTTTTATTGGCCATTAATTTCAGCAGAGCTTCCGCTTGTTCAGCGTTCTCAGCCATTTGCGACAGGTCCATAACGGCTCCTCAGATTTATTTTAGAACAAAGTATAGACAAAAAGATTAGCAAAGTCTAATATTAGAAAATACTAATATTATGGAGCGACTTATGACACTACATCCTTTATTGCGCCTGATAGCTGGCGTTATGTTTGCAGTATCACTGCTATTAACCCACTATGTTGATCCTAATTGGGTTTGGTTCAGTGTTTTTATTTGTGTAAACCTGGTGCAGTCTGCATTCACTCGCTGGTGCCCCATGATCACCATTTTGAAAAAGTTGGGTATTCAAGAAGGCTAATGCCATACTGAACAGCAATTAGCAGAAAAAGGAGAGTATCATGCTCAATTCAGTGCAAGATGTATTAAAAACGGTCAAGCCCAATCAACGTTGTGTCGATGCTAAACAGGCAAAGGCGGAAATTGCCCAAAATCAGGGGTTACTGATTGATGTTAGAGAACCTGGAGAGCATCAGCAAAAGGCAGCCAACGAGGCGCTCAATATTCCCCGTGGATTATTAGAATTTAAGCTGCCGGAAATTGAGAAAGACGCCAATAGGCCGATTTATTTGCATTGTGCAGCAGGTGGGCGAGCGGTATTTGCCGCTGAGCAGCTCACCCGTCTTGGCTACACCAACGTCACTGTCATTACTTGTAAAGCCGACGTGGTTTGTGACACTTTTTAATTAAGAACTGAAAACGAGAGTAATCACTTACTCTCGTTTTCAGTCTTTCATTTATGAGGCGCGGTTAGGGACAATCTTTATTTCAACGCGACGGTTTTGCGCCCGCCCTTGCTCAGTACTGTTACTGGCTATTGGTTGAGTTTCTCCCATCCCTTCAGCATATAATCGCGCTGCTAATACTTGCTGTGATAGCAAATAGCGTTTTACGCTCTCAGCTCGCTGCTCTGACAAGGTTTGGTTAAAGCTGGCAGTGCCAGTGGAGTCGGTATGACCAATGATGTTAAGGTAGGTTTTATCGTACTGCTTCATTACCTTCGCAATCCCTTGTAAGGTGCTGTAAAAGTTAGGGCTAATACTGGCTTGCTCAGTTGCGAACGTAATATTAGAGGGTAAGATCAGGCGCATTTCATTGCCTTCACGCACTACCTTCACCCCACTGCCCGCTAACTCTTGATTCATTGCCGCTTCTTGCTTATCCATATAATTGCCGATCGCGGCGCCAGCAATAGCTCCTACCGCAGCACCAATGGCTAAGCGTTTATCTTTGTGATTACCCGTTGCTTTACCCAGCACGGCACCTGCTGCCGCACCGATGGCAGCCCCTTTGCCAGTATTATTCATTTCACAGCCAGATAACGCTACGGCAACCGCAGCACCAATCAATACTTTTTTTGCCAACATAACACGCATCCATTTATTTAAAGTTAATACTATTGTTGCAACGTCGTATGAATACTTGCTGAAGCATCTGAGGATTAGGGGTTAGTTTCTCCCGCTGGGGTGTCAGCATTATCCATTGTGACGGGGGGAAGTTGATATTTAGCCACTATGGCATCTAGCTGCTTTGAACTCGCAAACTGCTTCATCGAACTGCGAATTTTCTCTGCCAGCTCTGTCTTATGGAATGCTTTACTCATCGCCATATAGCCATAAATTGGCTGGGTATGGCGATAATCCATTTTACGCAGCCGTTCGATTGGTTGCTGCAGTACCGCCATGGCCACCTCAGCGGTATCTTCCACGGCAATAACCAAATCAACCCGCCCTTTAAGTAATAGGTCAAACGCAACCTGCTCGCTAAATACCGGCACTTTGTTAAGTTGTCTGTCGTCATCGAATCGGGGGTAAAAAGCCCCACCGCGCATCACCGCAATGCGCTTAGCGTACAAGTCTTGGTAGCTTTCTACCTGAATATCGCTGTCACGGTTGGCGTAAAAAACAAAGGAAGAATAGAGCGTCATATAGGGTGGCTCGACAAACTCTATGATTTTTTGTCGTTGTGCCGTTTTAATCAAGCCGCCCATCACATCCACCTCACCACGCGCTAACATTCTAACGCAACGAGAAAAGGGGCAAGGCACTGGGTTGAGGGTAAAGCCGGACTTACTATGAGCATTAATGCTGGCAAGAATATCAAGTATTAATCCTTCAGGCTTAGTATCGCCTTCAACAGTGCTGTAAGGTGGTGCATGGTCGATAGCAACGTTAATCTCAGTTGCCATGCTTGAGGTATTAGCAAGCAATACAACGATAAATGTAAAAAGTTTAAAGCCCATACACTTTATCCCACCTGCGCTTTCATAGTAGAAAGTCATAATACTGTAATAAAAAACTGTAAGGATATAAGGTTAACAATATCACAAGGTGAACTATGTTTCTGAGAATTTTTTATCAATTTTTTCTACTTGGGTGCACCAGCTTTGGTGGTCCAGCTGCGCATTTAAGCTTCTTCAAAAAGCACTTTGTTGATAACTTACAGTGGCTCAGCGCAGAGCGTTACGCCAACATGATAAGTCTATCGCAGATTTTACCAGGCCCGGGGTCAAGTCAAGTGGGTTTCGCCATTGGCTTAGAAAAAGGCGGAGCCCTCGGTGGTCTAGCTGCATTTTTAGGCTTTACTCTCCCCTCCTTTTTAATTATGACCGTTTTGGCACTCACGGCAGAGCAATTAACCGGCTCAACATTAGCCATTATCTATGGCTTAAAACTCTTTGCGGTGGTGATTGTTGCCGATGCAGTATTAGGTATGGCAAAAAGCTTTTGCAAAACCACAGCACTCAAAGTGGTGACCTTTTTAGCCACTCTCACATTGCTATTTTTACCTAGCCTCAGTTCTCAGCTTGGGGTTTTAGTGGCCATTGCCATCGCTGGGTATTTTTATTCCTTCAGCAATGCGCCTACAGAACAAAGTGCCACATCAAGCAACACCAACTGGGCTGTACTCGCGCTGTTCTCAGTGCTATTCCTGCTTACCTTTTTACAGTTGCCGAATACCATTTTCGCCGAGTTTTATCAGGCTGGAGCCTTAGTGTTTGGCGGCGGCCATGTGGTACTTCCACTGCTGCAGACCAGTGTAGATAATCTCCCGCAAGAAAGCTTTTTAACCGCTTATGCCGCCGCGCAAGCAATCCCAGGTCCGATGTTTACCATCGCCAGCTTTTTAGGGGCGGAGGTGACCACCAGCCATCCATTAATCGGTGCCAGTATTGCTACTGTGGCTATCTTTTTACCGGGTTTACTGCTTATGTGGGCCTTCATTAATCAATGGCAACGGCTTATTGCCATGCCGAAGTTTGCCAGCATTAGCGCTGCTCTAAACGCTGGTGTGGTGGGGATTTTAGCGGCTGCATTTTATCAACCAATCTGGCTTGCAGCAGTGCACAGTGTCACGGATATTGTTGCTGTGGCATTAGGCTTTGCGGTATT
This sequence comes from Pseudoalteromonas 'SMAR', assembly GCF_048515945.1. Taxonomy (NCBI): domain Bacteria; kingdom Pseudomonadati; phylum Pseudomonadota; class Gammaproteobacteria; order Alteromonadales; family Pseudoalteromonadaceae; genus Pseudoalteromonas; species Pseudoalteromonas 'SMAR'. The sequence continues at coordinate 17,147 of NZ_JBLWMW010000034.1, read as the reverse complement.
AAAATGGCTCAAGCCAGCCATTTGGCAACTGTTGCTGGGTTTTGTGGTATACGGTTTAGTGATCGGTAACTTATAACCAGCCAGAGGCCCAAGTGGGCCTCTGTATTATTTCCCTAGTTTCATTGCTTATCAGGGTTGCTCGCCGAGGCTTTAACTTTTACTCGATGGGCACCAAAATAGTCGCTGACACTTTGATAAGGTCTGAGGCCAAAGCTTGGCATCACACTTAACATATAATCCAGTATATCAGCCTGCAAGTGCTCATAAAAAACCCAACGTTTATCACTGCTAAAGCAATAGAATTCCAATGGTAAACCATGGTGCGTTGGTGCCAGCTCCCTCACCATGCATAAACAATCTGGACTGATGGCTTCATGCTGTTTTAAATAAGCCTCGGCATAGCGCCGGAAAAGCCCTAGGTTAGTGATGTCTGTTGGCACAGATTCAAGCTCACTAAGTAATGAGTATTGCTGGTATAGCTGTGCTTTTCTATCCTCGTCTAAGAGTTCAATACTGGTAAAATCGATATGTATCGCACGCTTGATGCGCCGCCCCGCAGACTCTTGCATGGCACGCCAATTTTTAAATGAGTCGGAGATCAGCATATAGGTAGGGATGGTCGTCACGGTATTATCCCAGTTCTGAACTCTCACCGTGTTCAACCCCAAATCAATGACCTCACCATCCGCCCCAAAAGCATCTACTTGGATCCAGTCACCGGTGGTCACCAAGCGGTTTGCCGCAATTTGGATACTGGCAACCAAACCTAAAATGGTGTCTTTGAAGACCAGTATGATCACTGCAGCAATCGCACCAAAACCAGATAAGATATAGGTTGGCGACTTATCGACTAAAATACTGACGACTAATATCGTACAAACAATAAAAATCATCAGCTTAATCACTTGAACAATGCCTTGTATAGGCACTTCTTTGGCAAATGGGAAGAGGTTATAAACGCCGTTGCCAAGGTTAACTAGGCTACTGAGTAAGAACCCTGCAGCAATCACCAACAATAAATAGGCGAACGTTTCAATGACCCTAAACACCCACTGCGGCGCCACAAACAAGCGCTCATGATACGCCGAGAAAACCAATAAACACAGTACCAGCGCAAAGCGGCCACTGAACTTGCTCAGTTGTGGCCCGAGGTGACCAATTTTGCGCGGTGATACCCGCGTCAATAAACTCTCAACATTCGGTAAAACCAAACGGCGAACGACCCAGTAAAGTAACATTAACCCCAGCGCCGCAACGCCATTGGTTACCAATGCGCTAATGACTGTGCCTTGGGGAACGGCTTCAAGCCAAGGCTGTACAACATCATGAAGGTGATCAAACTTCATAGTTGCTCTAGCTCCTCATTTAGCGGCTGTTCAAGCCTTGCCTGTTCTAACCGGTGGGCTTCAAGTTGGCTATCTTTTTGCAGCCAAAGCTGATTAATAAAAGCTTGGAATTGCACCCGATAGGCTTTGTCTTGTTGGTAGTTTCCCAATGGGACTTGGCTCATGTCGAGGAACTCCAACTTGACATCAATGGCAGCCAGCCGCCCTTGCATAAAGGAGCGGCAAATATGCTCACCTTCAAGATCATAGGCGAGCGTCGCATTGAGCATACCATCAAGCTGCTCTGCCAACACTTCTAAAGCAAAGGCCACACCACCGGCTTTGGGTTTTAGTAAGTGTTTAAAGCGACTTTGCTGCTTATGATGCTTACTTCTAGTATAGCGTGTGCCCTCAACAAAATTAATTACAGTGGTGGGATGGTCTTTAAAGTTACGACAGCTGGCTTTGGTTCGCGCCACGTCCATGCCTTTGAGTTTAGGGTTTTTGGCGATCTGTGCTTTGCTAGCGCGCTTCATAAATGGCATCCCCATCGCCCACGCGCCAGTGCCAATAAATGGCACGTACTTTAATTCATCTTTTAAGAAAAATTTGGGGGCTGGTAACACTTCTAACGCACTGAGTACCACAATATCTAACCAGCTTAGGTGATTGGCAATAAGCAAATACCACCCCTGCGACTGCAATTCTTTAGGTAGCTTAACCGAGATAGTGTCGCAGGCGATCTTAAGCCCGATGTAATTGCCTTTACACCACATACCGTAAAAGAAATGCAATGCGGTGGAGATAAACTTAAGCGGTAGCAATAGTTTTACAACGCCAAATAGCAACACCAATAAGCCACAAACAAAAGTATTCATTAACAACCAAGCACTGGCTGATAGGCCTAAAAACCACTTTGGTAATACTTGCTTTAACATTACTCTATCCCTCTACTATTGTTTGTTGGCAAGCTCCGCAATTTGCGCATCTTTGGCTTGCCACAAGGTATTAAGCTCCGACTGAAAGCGAACCCTAAACTCAGGGTCGTTACTATAATCACCGATTAAGTTTGCACTGACCGGCATTACTTCCACCTGAACATTCACTGACTTTACCTTGCCGGCAATGAAATCTGCAAACGTTGGTACGCCCTCAGGATAATGAATAGTGACATTCACGACCTTGCTGATTTGCTCCCCCATGGCCTGCATTACAAACGCAATTCCCCCCGCTTTAGGCTTTAGCAGGTGGTTAAAGGGACTTTTTTGCTTACTGTGCTTGTACTCGGTGAAGCGAGTTCCCTCAACAAAGTTGACAATACTGACCGGCATGGTTTTGAACTTTTCACAGGCTTTACGGGTTGTTTCAATGTCCTTACCACGCAATTTCGGGTTCTTTTTTAACTGTGATTTGCTGGTACGTGTCATAAATGGGAAGTCTAGCGCCCACCAAGCCAAGCCTAATATTGGCACATACAGCAGCTCCTTTTTTAAGAAAAAGTTCAGAAACGGGATCTTGTTATGAAAGACCCGTTGTAATACTAGGATGTCCACCCAACTTTGATGGTTGGCGATCACCAAGTACCAATCTTTTGGTTTTAACTCATCTAGCCCAGATACATTCAGCTGGTATGGCGCAATTAAGTTCTGGCTTAGGGAGTTGCAAGCGACCCACTTGTTGGCGCACCACTTAGCGACCAAGCTCATCGTCTTTTGTAGCAATGGAATTGGCAATAACTTGATCAAGCCACAAATAAAAATGGGCACAAACCAAAAAATGGTGTTGATGGTATAAAGTAGCAAACTAAGCAGCTTACGAATTAACGACATGCATTCCCTCATCGCATTACAGTATTCATTATTATTGGCGTATGGCGTTATCATACCGCGAAAGTTGGTGACAATTAAGCCGACCAGTTAGTCGGCTCGCTTGTTATCAACAAAATTTCAGTAAGACGGTACTAGTCCTCAAAATAGGTATAGCCTTGCAAACCGGCATTTAGTTCTTGCAGGTACTGTGATTTAATGGCTTCTGGCAACGTCAGTGCAGCGATTTTCTGCGCGTAATTACGTGACAAATCGTCCTTATCGTAGTGAACAAACTTGAGCACATCTTCCACACTGTCGCCTTTAATGGCATTAGTCAGCTTGTAGCCATCGTCACTGAGCTCAAGGTGAACTGAATCGGTATCGCCAAAGAGGTTATGTAAGTCTCCTAAAATTTCCTGGTAAGCACCCACTAAGAACATCGCAATGTGATACTGCTCACCGTGCTTGTACTCAGGAATGGGTAAGCTAGATTCAATGCCTGCGCCCTCCACATAACTGTTGATCTGACCATCCGAGTCACAGGTAATATCTTGAATAACCGCACGTTGCGTCAGTGGTTGGTTTAACTTATCAATCGGCATTACGGGAAACAACTGATCGATCCCCCAGACATCAGGCAATGATTGAAACAGTGAAAAATTCACAAACAGTTTATCGGCGAGTTTTTCGTTTAGCTCATCCAATACCTCACGATGAGCGCGGGCATTGTCGGTTAGACTATCACGCACACGATGTAACGTAGTGAAATAAAGCTGCTCCAGTTGCGCCCACTCTTGCATACTGATTAGACCATGAACATATTGATCATGAGCGTCAGAAAATAAGTGCATTGCATCATGGTAGGTCTCTAACGCCATTCTTGGCGTTAACCGAGTTAACGACTGCCATAGCTCCTGTAACACCAACGGAGAGGAGGCATGAGGCTGCACAGGCTCTAATTGGTTTGGTGCTTTTTCAATGTCGATAACATCGGTGATCAGCATGGCATGATGTGCCGTCAGTGCTCGGCCAGACTCAGTAATAATATCAGGGTGGGGTAACTGATTGAGCTCAGCCACCTCATGAAACGCATGCACCACATTTTTAGCGTATTCCGCCACGCTGTAGTTCATAGAGCAAGCACTGCGTGAACCCGAGCCCTCATAGTCGACACCTAAGCCACCCCCAACATCGACAGTGCGCAGCGGCACGCCCATTTGATATAACTCAGCGTAATGTCGTGCACATTCTTTTAAGGCTCGTTGAATATCGCGAATATTCGCTACTTGAGAGCCAATATGAAAGTGCACCAATTGCATTAAATGCAAGCGGTTATGCGACTTAAGTAACTCAATGGCTTGTAATACTTGGCTGGCAGTCAAGCCAAACTTGCCTTTCTCGCCGCCGGTATTTTGCCATTTGCCTTTACCGACAGAGTTTAAGCGAATGCGAATGCCAATCGCCGGTTCAACCCCTAAGTCCTCAATTTCTTGCAATAGGGTGTCTAACTCGGAGAGCTTTTCTACCACAATGTTAACGTGGTGGCCCATGGCTTGACCAATACAGGCTAAGCGCAAAAACTCGCTGTCTTTGTAACCATTACAAACAATAGTGATGGGCTGTTCGGCAATGCCAAGAATGGCCATCAATTCAGGCTTTGAGCCGGCCTCTAGCCCCACTAAACCACTGGGGTGAGCTAACAATTTACTGACCACAGAGCGCTGCTGGTTAACTTTGATTGGGTAAACGCAGGTGTATTGACCTTGATAGTCTCGTTGCGCTCTTGCCTGAGTAAATGCTTGAGTTAAGGTATCGACTCGGTGCTTTAAAATATCGGTAAATCGAACTAACACAGGCAAGGTGAGCCCTTGTGCTTTGAACTGCTCAGTCAGTTCTAATAGAGTAATGGCAGGTTTGGTTCGATCGCCATCCGGAAACGCCACCAATTGGCCTTGGTCATTAATATCAAAATAGCCGTCACTCCAATGAGTAACATTATAAACAGAACGTGCGCTTTGCAGACCCCAAGTCATTACAACTCTCGATTAGTGCTTCATAAAACCTCATTCTAATACGCGTGTAGCCCCTTTGCGACCAAAAAATAAAGACGTAGATAAATTTTGTCTTGTTTGCAAAAAGCCGACACTAAACACGACAAAGTTGCCATTGTTGACTAAAATCATTTGAGCAAACCAGCAAGCGCTGGCAAAATTGCGACAACTAAACTCGAGTGTGAAAACAATCATGGCAAATTTAGAAGCAAACCGTTGGTTTACCGAAATTAGCGACCGCGATGGCAGCGCTTTTTCGCTCCGGATCAACAAAAAATTAGATGAAATTCAATCGCCATTTCAAAACGTTGAAATGTTCGAAACCACTGACTTTGGTAACCTGATGATCATTGACGGCTGTACTATGGTAAGTAGTCGTGAAAACTTCTTCTACCATGAGATGATGAGTCACCCGGCATTGTTCTCACACCCGGCTCCAAAAAATGTGGTCATTATTGGCGGTGGTGACTGTGGTACTTTACGAGAAGTGCTAAAGCACCCAGAGGTGGAGCAAGTCACACAAATTGATATCGATGAAGTCGTGACGCAAATGGCGTTGAAATACTTCCCTGAGCTCTGTGAAGCGAATGACGATCCTCGTGCCACTATAATGTTCGATGACGGCATTAAGTATATGCGTGAAGCCGAGGCCAACTCAGTAGACGTGATTATTGTCGATGGCACCGATCCTGTGGGGCCAGGAGAAGGCTTGTTTAACCACGCTTTCTATCAAAGCTGTTTAGCCGCACTTCGCGATGGCGGGATTTTGGTGCAACAAAGTGAGTCGCCACTGATGCATATGCCGCTGCTATTGGAAATGCGTGATGCCATGATCGACGTCGGCTTTGTCGACTTGCAAACATTACCGTTCCCACAGCCTATTTACCCAAGCGGATTATGGTCTGCAACCATGGCAAGAAAAGCACAGAAATTTACTCACTTCCGTGAGCAAGATGCCGATGCAGCCACCTTTAATACCGAATATTATAATTCAGGTATTCATAAAGGAGCGCTTGCCACACCTAACTTTATGAAACGCGCGTTTAGCAAATAACGTAAACCGGCCGTGCCCATAACAAAAAAGGAGCCTGAAGGCTCCTTTTTTGGGTTTTATTTATATTACTTTTGATGATACTGACGGCTGAATTCATGCACCGCGTTAATAAAGACACCTGCATTTTCTGGGTCGACATCTGGAGTAATACCGTGGCCCAGGTTGAACACATGGCCTTCGCCTTCACCAAAGCCGGCAAGAATGTGCTGCACTTCTTCACGAATACGTTCAGGTGTACCGTGTAGCATTGATGGGTCCATATTGCCCTGTAGCGCAACTTTATCACCAACACGACGTTTAGCATCGGCAATATCAATGGTCCAATCTAGTCCCACAGCATCACAGCCCGTTGCCGCAATGGCTTCAATCCATTGACCACCATTTTTGGTAAATAGCGTCACAGGTACCTTGCGACCATCGTTCTCACGAATTAAGCCATCAACAATTTTTTGCATGTATTGCAGTGAGAACTCTTGATAATCACGCGGGCTCAATACCCCACCCCAAGAGTCAAATATCATCAAAGATTGCGCACCGGCTTGCACTTGCGCGTTTAAGTAGTCGATAACCGAATCGGCAACTTTATCTAGCAATAAGTGCAGTGTTTGTGGCTCGGCAAATGCCATTTTTTTGATTTTACCAAAGGTTTTGCTGCTGCCACCTTCAATCATGTAAGTGGCCAGCGTCCATGGTGAACCAGAAAAACCTATCAGCGGAACTTCGCCTTTTAGCTCGCGACGAATTGTGCTCACCGCATTCATAACATACCCGAGCTCATCATTAGGATCGAGCTTAGGCAGTTTTTTTACGTCATCAAGTGATTGGATTGGACGCTCGAACTTAGGTCCTTCACCGGTTTCAAAATACAAGCCTAAGCCCATCGCATCAGGGATAGTTAAAATGTCGCTAAACAAAATAGCAGCATCTAGCGGGTAACGACGCAAAGGTTGCAAGGTCACTTCGCAGGCTAATTCGGCATTTTTACATAGGCTCATAAAGTCACCAGCTTGTGCTCTCGTAGCACGATATTCTGGTAGATAACGACCAGCTTGGCGCATCATCCATACTGGCGTGACGTCAACAGGTTGCTTTAGTAGCGCTCGTAAATAACGATCGTTCTTTAATTCGCTCATAGCGTCTCAGTTCCAATACTAATTTAATTGGCCAAATTGTATCACTAAGTGGACAGTGGCACTATCTAAACTAAGCACGGAAATGGTCCAATGTGATCTAGATTAAATTCAGCCGGATACGAGGTTTATGCCAAGTTTGATTACAAAAAATTAGAAACACGCAATTAAACTGTTTGCAACACGGTTAAAAGGTTGGTATAAAATTACCGCGTTATAAAAATAACAATAAAAAAACACCTTCTATAATATTAAAGACAACAAATACGCAACAAGCTAAACTGCTATCTTGAACCACCTTGAGGTTACCTCTTGGTGGTTTTTATTTTATATCCCTATGAATTTTCTAATATTCCACTCTCAATAAAGCACGAGTATGTTGATCTTTTTCAACATTTAGAGAAAAAGAGGTTGACCTTTGCGGCCGTTTCCCTTTCCATAGAGATAAGTTACCCGCTTTAGGAGAATCACTATGCTTTCGCAGTTAGAACAAGCCCAACAAAAATGGGGAGGCAGCCATAGTGTAATTGATGCATGGTTAGCAGAGCGTCAGGAACTATTGGTCTTATATTATAAAGTTGCAGGATGCTCACCTTCTCGAAATGGCAAAGCGCTACCTGAACAGGTCGATATCCAATCGTTTTGTCAAATCTTGATGGACTACTTGTCAGCAGGACACTTCGAAATTTATGACAACATTGTCGAAGCCTGCCAAGAAAAGGGGCCAGAAAGTGCCAAGCTGGCACAATCTCTGTACCCAAGAATTACCGAAACCACGGACGTCGCGCTAGACTTCAATGATAAATACGCTGAAGTAAGCCAAGATACCCAAATGCTAGAGGACTTTGATGCCGATTTGTCGACTTTAGGTGAGACACTGGAGTTGCGCTTTGAACTTGAAGACGAGTTAATCGATAACCTTTACGCCAACCATAGCGACGACTAGCCAAATCAGCGGGAACCAAGCACAAAAAAAGGTGAGATTGCTATCTCACCTTTTTTGTATCTAGTGTCTATATCATCTTGCTTTGTTGCGAAGAACCCAGTTAGCGCTCGGCGTAACACCTCAAGCTAATACCAACCCGCATTAATACCTGCTCAATTTGAGGGAGCAAATTCGACGCTAACTGCGTTAAAAATTTCTTATTTAGAACAACTAAATAGCAAAATTTTCGCCTTGTTATCGACAGAATTTTCTTGCCTCAAATAGACCACTTAATTAAGCGAATTGGTATAACAGGGCGTTAAGACACTATAGTATTATTCAGCCGGCTTTTCTGCTTCGCCATCTTCGATTTCAAGCAGTTCAACCTCAAATACTAGCGTTGAGTTAGCTGGGATCTTACCAAGGTCACGCTCACCGTACGCCAGCTCTGAAGGAATAGTAAATTTGTACTTTGAGCCGACGTTCATCAGCTGCAAGCCTTCAGTCCAGCCTGGAATAACTTGGTTTAAACGGAATGAAGCTGGCTCGTTGCGCGAGTATGAGCTGTCAAATTCACTACCATCTAGCAAGGTGCCTTTGTAGTGTACTTTTACCATATCGGTAGCGACTGGCTTTTCACCATCGCCTTCCGTCATCACTTCATACTGTAAGCCAGAATCCGTTACCGTCACGCCTTCTTTTTTGGCGTTTTCAGCTAGGTACTTTTCACCTTCAGCTTTGTGCTTCTTAGCATCAGCTTCGGCTTTCGCTGCTTGCTTTTCACGTACAGACGAGTCAAGCGCTGTTAATACTTCACGGATTTTTGCTTCATCTAATTTAGCTTCACCGGCAAGTGCGTCTTCAAAGCCGCGCATTAATAACGCTTGATCCAGCTCGACACCCAATTCTTTTTTGTCAGCCAGATCTTTTTGTAGGAAGTTACCTACTGATGCACCAATACCGTACGCTTGTTGCTGTGCTTCAGTTTCCAGTTTAACTTCCGCTGGTTTTTGTTCTTCTGCTTGTTTGTTGCATGCTACTAGTGCTAAAACTGATGCTGCAACCAGTGACAATTTGATCGTCTGTTTCATTCTCAACTCTCCGACAGTCCCTACTATCAAAGCAATTACACTCATTGGCGCATGCCCGATATCCGGTGTCATTGTTAATTTTATATTAATAAGAAAAGGGGTTAGTCACACTAACATTCTCAACTTAAATTGCCAATATACTTGGCGCAATTCGCGCTCAGGTAAGATTGGCAGCTGACTAATTATTATCGCGTAACGACATTACGCTTTTAATACGCTAATATCAAAAATAATATCTTGTTTTTAAGGTCTTTAGTTTACCTTGGGTCGACACTGGAGTTAACAGGAACATACCTATTATATGGTCATTAAAACCAGCACAACGCGGTCTTTAACACTCTTTTCCAGCTTAATTGTTGTATTGCTACTTTCAGCCTGTGGCAGTGACACCTCAAAGGCAACGCTGACCGTTGAGCACGCCAGTCGCGGTGCTTTTTCTGCAGCGCTCTCAGCCGATGGCCGCTACAGTTTAGTGTCATCCATAGAGCATGGGGCCATGCTTTGGGATAATCAAGAGCACGGCTTAAAATACCAATGGCGACACTCATCAGAGCCAGACGAGCTGATCCACTCACTGGCCATCGCCAATGATAACTCCACAGCCGTCACCGCTGCCGATACCACCTTCGCTATTTGGAGTATCGATAGTGGCGAAAACCTCGGTTACTATGAAATCGAAACCGCCACCATTCGAGATGTCGCCATTAGCAACAGGGGCCAATTTTTATTAATCGCGCGCAGCGACAATGTCGTCGTTCACCTCGACTTAGAGAGCGGCAGGCGCATAGAGTTCCTCGGACACCAAGAAAATATCAACTCCATTGCCATGTCCCCTAATGGCCGTTTCGCGCTTACCGGCGGCAATGACTACAGTGCCTACTTTTGGGATACCAGAACCGGCCAAGTGATCCACCGCTTTAACCACCCCAGTCGGGTGACCAAAGTGGCACTGGATAATCAGGGCCGTTATGCATTTACCGCAGACAGTATGAAAAAAGCCAGTATTTGGCAGCTCACAACGGGTGAATTAAAGACGCAATTACAGTATATTGCCAGACAGAAGATATTCAGTGCCGTGCGCTTTAATGACAGCGCCACTTTGCTTGCCACCGGCTCTCCGAACCGCGAATTAATTTTGTGGCGGATTGAAGATGGTAAACGCCTGCAGACCTGGCGCGTACAACCCAGAGAAGGCAGTCGCCCCAAATCTGCCGTGGTATTCGATGTCGCTTTTCAGCAACAAGGTAAGGCATTACTAACAGAAAGCTCTAGCGGCTTATTAGAGAAATTTGAACAGGTGAAACACCATGAATGAATTAGAAAACCGGATCACCGAGCTCGAAGCAAAAATTGCTTTTCAAGACGATACCATTGAAACGCTTAATGATGAGCTAAAAACCCACCAACAGCGCATGGCAAAAATGCAACGTCAAATTGAGCTATTAGCAGAAAAAATTAAGGAAGGAAAGGATCCCGGCATGATGCCTCTGCATCAAGAGCCACCGCCGCCTCACTACTAATTGGTAGGAGGCAGTGCGACTGACTTGAACTACTCTGGGGTAAATACCCCGATCACTTGCTCGAATTGACGAGTTGAGGCTTGGACCGCATCTTTAGGCTGGGTCATCACGTGGCCACATTCCACGCACTCAACTTTCTCTACCTCATTCTCTTTGTAGAGCATCATTACATCCAGCTTTTGGCATTCTGGACAGCTGGCACCCGCAATAAAACGTTTTTTAACTTTCAATTTATCAGCCTCAATAGTTTATGCTGTAACAAGTGGCATCGCGCACAATTAGTACTATTTTACCCTAGTTTTAAATCTCTTGATACGCTTGTGGTTGCGGATCCGATCCGTGTTATCATGCCGGCAGAATACATAGGTCTTGAGAATTATGATCCAATTAACCGACATCGAGCTGCTACGTGGCAGTAAGACATTACTTAAACAAGCCAATGCCACTCTCTACCCACAACATAAAGTGGGGTTAGTAGGCGCCAATGGCTGTGGTAAATCTTCTTTGTTTGCGCTGCTCAAAGGCGAATTACAACTGGATGCCGGAGAGTTTAACCTGCCTAAAGACTGGTCCATTGCCTCGGTTAAGCAAGAAACTCCCGCATTAGATATCAGTGCCTTGGAGTATGTGCTGCAAGGACACCCAGAGTATTACCAATTGCGCACCATGTTACAGCAAGCCGAGCGCGATCAAGATGGTGATAAACAAGCTTATGCCCACCAACAGCTTGAGCATATTCAAGGCTACAGTATTGAGGCCAAAGCAGGTGAGTTACTCCATGGCTTAGGGTTTAGTAATGAGCAAATTGACTTTGCTGTCAGCGAATTCTCCGGTGGTTGGCGTATGCGACTTAACTTGGCGCAAGCACTGATCCGCAATGCGGACTTGCTACTCCTCGATGAGCCCACCAACCACTTAGACCTAGATGCGGTGTATTGGCTGGAACGCTTTTTACGCGGCTTTCAAGGCACACTGGTATTGATCTCCCACGACCGAGAGTTTCTCGACGCCGTAGTAGGAGAAATTTGGCATATTGATCAACAGCAAATCAATGTCTATAAAGGCCACTACTCGCAGTTTGAGCGGCAAAAAGCGGAACGCATGGCACAACAACAAGCTTTATACCAAAAGCAGCAAGAGACCATTGCTCACCTTGAGCAGTTCATTACTCGTTTTAAAGCCAAAGCCAGCAAAGCCAAACAAGCACAAAGCCGAGTCAAAGCGCTAGAAAGAATGGAGATGTTAGCACCGGCCCATGCAGACTCTCCATTCAACTTTGAATTTGCTAACCCGACTAGCTTGCCGAACCCTTTAATGACCTTAGAGCATGCCAAAGCCAGCTACGGTGATATCACTATACTGCATGATATCAAGCTCAACTTGGTGCCAGGCAGTCGCATCGCCTTGTTGGGGCGCAACGGTGCCGGTAAGTCGACCTTGATAAAATTATTAGCCGGTGACATCACTCCACAGGCTGGAGAAGTTTTTCAACATCAAGGACTCAACGTCGGCTATTTTGCTCAGCATCAATTAGAATCACTGGACTTGAATGCCAGCGCCGTAACCCACATTCAACGCCTTGATCCTGAAGCGCCAGAGCAAGTACTGCGTGATTTTCTTGGCGGTTTTGCATTTCATGGCGACAAGGCGCTCGAGCCCGTAGCGCCGTTTTCCGGTGGTGAGAAAGCCCGCTTAGTGTTAGCCATGTTAGTGTACCAAAAGCCAAACCTACTGCTATTAGATGAGCCAACCAACCACCTCGATTTAGAGATGCGTCATGCGCTGGTAATGGCATTACAAGGCTTTGAAGGAGCCATGGTGACGGTGTCGCACGACCGTCATATGTTAAAAAATACCGCGGATGAATTTTACTTGGTTGATAATGGCACGGTGTCACAGTTTGGCTATGACCTGGAGGCCTACTATCAGTGGTTAATGGAAGCCAACAAAGCCCAAAGTAAGGTAACTGACACCGGTGGCGAACAAAAACAGCATTCGAACGCTAACCGCAAAGAGCAAAAGCGCCTTGAAGCTGAGTTTAGAAAGGCAGTTCAGCCACTGAAAAAGTCCATCGATAAACTCGAAAAGCAATTAGATAAGCTCACTGCTCAAGCACAAGAAATAGAGCTCGCACTGGCAGACAACAGTCTCTACAGCGATGATAATAAGGCCAAGCTTAATCAGCTACTCGCTCAGCAAGCAGAGGTTACACCGGCGCTGAACGATACGGAAGAGGCCTTGTTGCTGGCACTAGAAGAGCTGGAGGAAAAGCAACTCCACTTCGACAGCACAGGCGAGATATGTTAAGTCGCAGCGATTTTTGGCAATTTGCCTGCGACTGTTATGCCCGCCCGGGGATGCAACAGGCATTACTGGCCTTGCAAGATAAGGCCGCTAAGAATGTCAATCTCTGCTTGCTGTTATGTTACCTCGATGTCCTTGGCTACACCTTAGACCAAGAAATAGTGAAGCGCTTAACTGACGCAGCGGAGGCGTTTGATAACCAAGTGCTGCGGCCACAGCGCGCAATCCGCCAACAGCTTAAGGCACACCACCAAGATTATGATAACTACGCCGCTATGCGCGGCGCACTGCTTAATGCCGAGCTCACCTTGGAGCAGCGACAGCAAGATTTATTGTTGAGGGTATTGGAGCAGCACTCACTGCCGTCAATGCCGCAAAAAAACCGCACCAGCAACCTTCATCTCTACCTCTGTGAGACGCAAACACAACAGCTGCTAGCCCTGTTGTAGCCGTTTGTCATCGCAAAACCTGATCGAGATCAAGCCTCAGCATAAGTATCGCTTAACTGCACTGTGAAACTTGATCTTGATCATGTCAGCCACGGCGTACCTCATCTACTATTTAGTCATCGACAAGTTAGGAGGCACGCAGCCATGAACGTATTCTTTAGAGACTTTTTTTCCGACCCTGTGTTGTTTTTGTCTTTTGGTATCTTAGGCATCGTTATTTTGCTGTGCTGCTACTACGTCTACTTCTTCGTTAAAAAAGTAATGGACGCTGAAGTACCAAACGAACAATAAGATGAATTTTTAAGTTTGATGAGCTAATCGTCAACTCAATAACAGTTCCCCAACGTTAAGAATTAAGCACGACGCACAAAGCACCTTATCAGCTCAGCTGGTCGGGTGCTTTTTATTTTACTGGCTTAACTCCGCTGGGATATTAAGTTAAACTGCTTGGAATATGCAGCAAAGTGTAGACTTTATCTCTTTGGCTTAACTAAGTGGTAATATGAACCAAGCAATCAAACCCGCAATCGCGCAACAATTCGATTTTACCCCAGCATGGTGGATGCGTAATCGTCATGCACAAACCATCTTGCCGCGCTTCTTTCGTCCAAGGTTATCGGTGGAAGTGACTTTTGAGGCACTCGAAACGCCCGATAATGACTTTTTAGAATTAGCTTGGGCAGCACATGGCAACCCTAATGCGCCTCTGGTGGTCGTGTTGCATGGCTTAGAAGGCAATATTAACAGTTTTTATGCCAAAGGCTTATTAAAGGCGCTAACACAAAACGGGTTCGATGCCGTATTAATGCACTTTCGTAACTGCTCAAGAGAACCCAATCGTCAAGCTCGCGCCTATCACAGCGGTGAAACCAGTGATCTAGCATTTGTGATTGATACCTTAACGCAGCGCTTTGCTGGCCGCACCTTATATGCCGTTGGTTTTTCACTTGGTGGTAATGTGTTAGCAAAATATTTGGGTGAGAAACAACAGCACAGTGGTCTTGCTGCTGGGGTGGTGGTATCAGCGCCCTATCATCTGTCTTCTTCTTGCCAGGTGATCCGCAAAAGCTGTTTTAAGCTATATCAAAAGTATTTGCTAGATCGGATGAAAAAGTCTTTTTCTCGCAAGTTAGACACGCTCACAGATCAAATTAATATCAACCGTGAGACGCTATTTAAGATCAACGATTTATGGCAGTTTGATGACCAAATCACGGCGCCGCTACATGGCTTTGATGGCGCAGAAGATTACTACCAACAAGCCAGCGCGCAACCGTACCTGAAACACATTACCACCCCTACACTGTTGATCCATGCCGAAGATGACCCCATGTTATCTCGTCAAGCCGTTCCCCTACAGGAGCAGGTAAACTCACCAGTAACACTGGCGGTGAGTAAGCACGGTGGTCACGTTGGTTTTATTAGTGGTAACAACCCGTTACGACCCATATTTTGGTTAGAGCAAGTGATCCCAGAGTATTTGCAACAATTCCACAGCAAGGCAAAGTAGTATGATTATTCCTTACCAGCAAATCGCCGCAGACACCTTAGAGAGCCTAATAGAACATTATGTGCTGCGTGAAGGCACCGATTATGGCGATGTGGAAGTCAGTACCGAACAAAAAGTCGCCGAGGTTAAAGCACAATTAAAATCTGGTGAAGCACTGATTGTTTTTTCTGAGCTGCACGAGTCAGTCAACATTGTTAGCAAAGCCCAGTTCCAAGCCATGCAAAGCGAGGAGCAATACTCGCAATATTGAGCGTTGCGACATCAATCGCAAACAGTTGTGCACATGGCGGGACTTGTTACAATCAAAGCTCAATAACTATAAAGGAAAGGTATTTTTATGAAGCTCGCCACTACGCTTTGCAGTTTGGCACTGGCTGTCTCAACAGCCTACGCAACTGAGTATAAAGCCTCAGAACGTGCAGTAAAACTTGCTCAAGATAACATCCTCATCGACACCCATATTGATGTCCCCTACCGTATTCAAGACACTTGGGATGACGTCAGTAAGGCCACCGAGGGTGGCGACTTCGATTACCCCAGAGCGGTGCAAGGTGGCCTCAACGCCCCGTTTATGTCTATTTATATTCCCGCCAACCTAGAGTTTGAAGGCAAAGGCAAAAGCTATCAACTAGCCAACCAGCTGATTGATGGCATGGAAGCTTTGGTTTACCGTGCTCCTGATAAGTTTGCCATGGCTTACAACACGGATGATATTTACCAGCAATTTGATAAGGGCTTAATGTCTATTGCCATGGGGATGGAAAACGGCTCCCCTATTGAAGGCGACATGGCCAACTTAAAACACTTCTACGACCGTGGTGTACGTTATATCACCTTAGCACACTCACAAAGCAACCATATTTCAGACTCATCCTATGATATCCGCCGTAAGTGGAAAGGCCTTAGTCCATTTGGCAAAGAGTTGGTGGTCGAGATGAATAAAATCGGTATGCTCATCGATGTCTCACACATCTCTGATGATGCCTTTTACCAGGTGATGGAAATCTCGAAAGTACCGGTTGTGGCATCACACTCTTCATTACGTAAGTACACACCTGGGTTTGAGCGCAATATGGACGACGACATGCTCAAAGCGCTGGCCAAAAATGGTGGCGTAATCCAAATCAACTTTGGCTCGAGCTTTGTAACAGCCAAAGCTGGCGCTTGGTATGACAAGCGCGATGAAGCGCAAAAAGCAGCGAAAGGCCAGCCTAAAACGGACTTTAGAGCAGCATTTAGAGCGAAAAACCCATTCCCCTACGCCACCCTAGAGCAGGTGCTCGACCATATTGATCACGTGGTTAAGCTCATTGGTATTGAGCACGTTGGTATTGGTTCTGATTATGACGGCGTAGGCGACTCGCTACCTATTGGGCTAAAAGACGTTTCTACCTACCCAAATCTAGTACAGGGACTATTAGATAGAGGGTACAGCGACGCTGATATTAAACTTATCCTAGGTGGTAATACTCTGCGCGTTTGGCAACAAGCAGAAGAGTACGCTAAGAAATTCTAATTGCACTAATACCATGCGTCATCGAATAGGTGGCGCAATTACCAGCAACACCTTCCATTAAACTGCGTAAACGGTTTTATTTTGAAAGTTATGTAATTGAAATTGGAAATGTTTTGGTAATAGTGTGAGTGATACAGGAATGTGGAGTTATGAGGGCCACTTTGTAAAAAGTGGTTGCGGGAGCCGGATTTGAACCGACGACCTTCGGGTTATGAGCCCGACGAGCTACCAGGCTGCTCCATCCCGCGCCTGTAAATTTTGTGTTGAACCAAACACGTCGGTGTCCGACGACCTTCGGCTCTTTCCAGGTTTAGCGAGTCCGACGAATGATTTATCATTCTGCTCCATCCCGCGCCTGTATTTTTACTAATTTAAAGTCATGTAAAACTGACTGCATATAGCCACAAAAAGTGGTTGCGGGAGCCGGATTTGAACCGACGACCTTCGGGTTATGAGCCCGACGA